>JAFDXB010000188.1 GCA_018268175.1 Bacteroidota bacterium
AATAAGCCATAATAAGGCAATTACTTCCAACTACAGTTTTCCATTTATCTTTTGTTCCGCGGCTTATTGTTACAAATTCACGTATAGTTGTATTGTCGCCAATTTCAGTTGTTGTTTTTTCGCCAATAAATTTTAAATCCTGCGGCACTGCACCAATTACTGCTCCGGGAAAAATGTTGCAGTTCTCTCCCATAATTGTGCTATCCATAATTATGGCATTAGACATAATATGGCAGCCGTCTCCTATAGTTACATCACCTTGAATTACTGCGAAAGGATCAACTTTTACATTATTGCCAATCCTTGCTGCAGGATCTATATGTGCTAGCGGACTAATCATATTACGCTTTAGGTCTTTTTACAATTTGGGCAACTAAAACTGCTTCTGTTGCCAGTTTATCGCCAACAAATATAGTTCCTTTCATTTCTACAATTCCACGGCGAATCGGGCTTATTAATTCCATTTTTAAAATTAATGTATCTCCCGGAACCACTTTTTGCTTGAACTTACAGTTTTCAATTTTTAAAAAATATGTGTCATAATGATCATCAGTATCTTTCGGTATTGCTAACAAACCTCCGGCCTGGGCTAATGCTTCAACCTGCAAAACGCCGGGCATAACGCAGTTACCGGGAAAATGACCTTGGAAAAATGGTTCATTATAAGTAACATTTTTTATTGCTATAACATGCTTGTCGGTTAGTTCCATCACCTTATCAACCATTAAAAATGGATATCTATGAGGTAATATTTTTTCAATAGCATGTATATCTAATAATGAGGGTTGGGTTGCATCATATTTTGGAACATCAAGAGTGATTTTTATTTTCTTAATGTGCTCTTTTATTTTTTTTGCAAATTTTACATTTGATGAGTGGCCGGGCCTGTTTGCAATAATATGTCCGTGAAAATTAAATCCTACAAGAGCAAGGTCACCTACAACATCAAGGAGTTTATGGCGGGCCGGTTCATTCGGATAACGCAGTTTAAGATTATTTAAAACGCCTTCGGAATTTACTTTTACATCAGATTTATGAAACACTTTTGAAATACGGGCTACCTGATCTTCAGTTACCGGTTTATCTACCACTACAATTGCATTATTAATATCGCCGCCCTTTATCAGGTTATTTTCAAGAAGCCATTCAAGTTCATGAAAAAAGCAAAAAGTTCTGCTGCAGGCAATATTCTCTTTAAAATCTTTAATGTTTTTTAAGTCAGCATGTTGAGTTCCTAAAACCGGAGAATTAAAATCAATTAATGTATTAATACGGTAAGAATGGTAAGGTAAGGCAACCATTTCTACTTTTTTATCTTCATCAACAAATACAATATTGTCTTGAAGTTCGTAGTAGATTTTTTTTTCTTTAAGAGTTTTAACTCCTGCTTTTTCAAGAGCTTCAACATAGGGTTGGGAACTTCCATCAAGAATAGGAATTTCCTCACCATCAATTTCAATCAAAACATTATCAATGCCCATTCCCACAAGTGCTGCCATTAAATGTTCAATTGTATTCACTCTTGCGCCATTTGCCTCTATTGTTGTACTGCGGTTAGTTTCAACTACATTATCAACATCCGCCTTTACTACGGGTTTGCCTTCAAGGTCAACTCTTTGAAAATTAATTCCGGTATTACCATCCGCAGGTTTAAGCCTTATTGTAACGGCTTTGCCGGAATGAATACCAACACCTGAAATATCAATCTCTTGGTTTATTGTTTGTTGAAACTCAGCTTCATTAGCCTTGGTAAATTCCATAGCTGCAAAAGTAAGGAAAGAATTGTTTCAGTTTTAATATGAGAGCTATTCTGTAATACTTTGTTTTAGGGATTTTATTATCTCTTCAAGTGCAGAAAGCCTTTTTTCAAGATTAGGCAGATTTCTGTTTACAGCCTGGCTTCGCAATGCGCTTGCATAATCTGCCGCAGGCGAACCGGTAACTGCAGTATTTGGCGTTTTTATAGATTTGCTAACGCCGCTTTGTGCATTTATTTTTGTGCCATCGGCAATTTGAATATGGCCAACAATTCCGGCCTGGCCGCCAATCATTACATTATTGCCGATTTTTGTGCTGCCGCTTACTCCTGCTTGGGCAGCAATTACTGTATTATTTCCAACTTCTACATTATGTGCAACTTGAATTAGATTATCGAGTTTTGCACCTTTTCGTATTAATGTTGAACCGATAGTAGCCCTGTCAATTGTAGCATTGGCGCCAATTTCTACATCATCTTCAATAACTACATTTCCAATTTGCGGCACTTTTTTAAAGGTGCCATCAGCTTGTGGAGCATAACCAAAGCCATCACTGCCAATAACGGCTCCTGCAAAAATTTTCACTCCTTTGCCAATAACACAATCAAAATAAATTTTTACTCCCGGATGGATGATGGTGTTATCTCCAACAATAACATTGTTGCCCAAATATGTTTGCGGGAATATTTTAACGTTATTCCCTATTATTACATTTTCACCCAGATAGCTGAAAGCACCTAAAAACACATTTTCGCCAATTTTTGCAGTTGGATGAACATAAACCGGTTCTTGCTTTCCTGTTAATAGTTGGGTTTTTATTTCCTGATATTTATCAAGTAATAATGCAAAGGCGCTATATGCATCCGGAACTCTTATTAAAGTAGATTTTACCGGCTGCTTAAGTACCAGTGAGTTATTTACAATAACAACCGATGCATTGGTTTTATACAGGTAATCTTCATATTTGGGGTTAGCCAAAAAAGCAAGTTGACCTGCAACAGCTTCTTCAATTTTACCAAATGAAGAAACCTTTTCCCCGGGATTGCCTTCTGTAATACCACCCGTTAGGGCAGCTATATCTGCTGCTGTAAACTGCATTTTGTTTGTAAACTTTTATCTAAGATAACAAATGTAATATTTTTTAATCTTGTCTTTTAAGTTTTCATTTATTAAAGCATTGTCAACTTCGCTTATTTCTTTAATAGTGCCATCCTTAAAAATTATATGAATTGGTTCATATTCAAAATTATAAGTGCTGCTTACTGCTTCTCCGGTAAATGCAAGCCATTCTGCTTCTTTATCACTCAAATTATAAGTTTTAATGATTCTCTGCCTTTGAATTTTTAATTCATCGCTGAATTCAGGGCTGTTAGAATATATTACCTTAAAGAGTTTTCTTTTTATAATTCCGCTGCATAAAATTGAAAGAA
>JAFDXB010000189.1 GCA_018268175.1 Bacteroidota bacterium
TCACATTATCCAAAAACCTCATTTTCTCCTCTGCCATAATTTTCGGAAAAGAACCAAAGAAACAACAAGAGAATATTTCTGTACCGGAAAATCTGTACCTTGACGATTTTCCGTCCAACGACAACACTGCTTAAAAATGGTTTTTTTACAATTCTTATCAGATGGGCTGCCTAAACTAATGTTCTTTGGAACATTTGCAATGCTTGTGCTTGCACTAGGCATTATTGTTTTTGTGATATTTCACCAAAGAAAGGTTATTAAATATCAACTTCAAATGAAAATCCTTGAAGCTGAAAAACAACAAATCCTTCTTAATGCTTCAATAAAATTTCAGGAAGAAGAACGCCAAAGAATCGCTGCTGATCTTCATGATGATGCCGGCCCTCTGCTAGCAACAGCACGGCTTTACCTTAATGAAAATCTTGTTAATCAGGAAAAGTCCCAGCAATTGCAAAGTGTTCTTAGTGCTAAACAAATTCTTGATGATGCTATCCTGCTTATCAGAAATATTAGCCACAGCCTGATGCCGCCTACTCTTAAAAATTTCGGGCTTGAAAGCGCAACTACCGACCTTTTTCAAAAAATTAATGGAAGCGGCCAGGTTAAAGCAAGCGCTCGTTTTCATGATTACCGTACCAGAATTAAAGTAGAATCCGAATTGTTGATCTTCCGCATAATTCAGGAACTCATTAATAATATTCTTAAACATAGTAACGCCGGTTTCATTCATCTCACCGAAAACGCAAATAACAATTTTATTTATATCAGAATTCATCACGACGGAACGGGAATAGTTCAATCTGATTATGACAGGCTTAGCCATTTCTCCGCAGGATTGGGCTTGAAAAATATTGCAAGCCGTATTACAGTTCTTAACAGCAGAATTTTCTTTGAAATAGACAGCAGCGGTACTTATTATAAAGTTACACTTGAAATACCTAAGGAGTCCGCAGCTTAAAAATCACAATAATTTGTTAAGGCAGGCTGAAAACGTATATTTGTATTAATGTCATCCTCTATAATTAAATTGGCAATTGCAGACGACCACAAGATATTTAGGAAAGGAGTAATTCTTTCAATGCGGTCATATACAAATATGAAGTTTGTTATGGAAGCAGATAATGGTCAGGAACTTATTGATAAAATTCCTGAAGCAATGCCTGATGTTATTTTATGCGACTTAAAAATGCCGGTTAAAGATGGTATTGATACCACCAAAATCATCACTCGCGACTACCCAAACATTAGAGTTATTATACTTACAATGTTTGAGGATGAAAGATTTGTCGGCCACCTTATGGACTGCGGTGCCGCAGGATATCTTTTAAAAAATACCGATCCCTCAGAAATTAAAAGAGCAATAATGGATGTTGTACGAACAGGATTTTATCTGAATCCTTTCGTAAATAAAGTGCTTATTAAAAAGAACTACAGCAAACAAAAATTTAATCCTAATCTAAGCTCTGAAGTTGTTCTGTCTGATAAAGAAAAAGAAGTTCTAACTCTTGTATGCATGGAATTTACCGCTTCCGAAATTGCGGCAAAAATGAATATCAGCCCTCGTACAGTTGAAGCTACAAAAGACAGGTTAATGGAAAGATTTGGAGTAAAAAACTCTGTAGGATTAGTTTTTTATGCTATGAAAAATCAACTGATAGATTAGAATAATCCAAATAATGTGCTGTCAATTTTACTGATTATTTCTCCAAGATGCTCATCATTTTCAGCAAATTTATTTACATCAGCATCTATTATTAATAGCTTTCCTTCTTTATATGTATCTATCCAGCCGGAATATAATTCATTTAACTTTTTAAGATAATCAAGCCTTATATTTTCTTCGTACTCTCTTCCTCTTTTTTGAATTTGGCCAACTAAAGTTGGAACTGAAGCTTTCAAATAAATTAAAAGATCAGGAGGTTTGACCATAGTTTTCAGGGTTTCAAAAAACTTATAATAATTTTCAAAATCTCTTTTTCCCATTAAGCCCATATCATGCAAATTCGGTGCGAAAATATTTGCATCTTCATATATTGTCCTGTCTTGAATTACTGTTTCCGTACCGCGTTGAATTTCGAGTAACTGATTTAATCTGCTGTTCAAAAAATAAATCTGAAGATTAAAACTCCAGCGCGGCATATCCTCATAAAAGTCATTTAAATAAGGGTTGTGATCAACATCCTCAAACTGAGGAATCCATTTATAATGTTTGCTTAGAAGTTGAGTTAATGTTGTTTTTCCTGCTCCTATATTTCCTGCTATGGCTATATGCTTAGGCTTGTTATTACTCATTTTCTAAAACAAATATTTAGTTTATAATTTTGGTTGAAAGTAGTTAAAATGGCTTAAGATCAAAAATAATTCAGGCCCATTGCGTTTCTAACTAATTTTAATGTGGCGCTTGCGCTTGCTGATGCCTTTTCTGCTCCTTCCTTCATCACTTTTTTTAAATAGTTTTCGTTATTTACAAGTTCTTCCGCCCTTTGCCTTACAGGCGATATAAATTTTATCATATCATCTGCAAGCTGATTTTTTAAATCACCATACCTTATGCTGCAATCGTTGAATTTTTCAAGGAAGTATTGGCTTGTTTCTTTATCACTTACAAGATCTAATAGTAAAAAAAGATTCTTAATTTCCTCAGGCATTTCTGAATTTGGCGTTTGCGGGCCCTGATCTGATTTCGCCCTTTTTACTTTTTTTCTTATTTCATCATCTGTATCCGACAAATAAACTGTAGCCATTTGGTTTTCACTCTTACTCATTTTCCCGGAACCATCAAGAGAAGGCACTTTTACAAGATTGCTACTAAAATTAAATGCTTTCGGTTGTGGGAAAACGTTATGGTAACGTGTGTTAAACCTGTTAGCAAAATTCCTTGCCATTTCAAGATGTTGTTCCTGATCTTTTCCAACAGGAACATAAGATGCACGGTGAATAAGTATATCTGTAGCCATTAACACCGGATAAGTCAGCAATCCCGCATTTATATTATCAGGATGTAGCCTTGCTTTATCTTTAAAAGTGGCTGTTTTCTCCAACTCACCTTTATAAGCAAGCATATTCAGATATAAATACAATTCTGAGGTTTCGTAAAGATGACTTTGACAATAAAGAGCAACTTTTTCGGGATCGAGCCCACAGGCGATATTTTCAGCAAGAACGCGGAAAATATTATCTTTTAACTCCGAAGTGTCAGGATGAGTTGTTAATGAATGCAGATCTGCAACCATAAAATAGCATTGGTATTCATTCTGCATTTTTACATAATTCTGCATTGCGCCGAAATAATTTCCCAAATGCAATTTGCCGGTAGGCCTTATGCCGCTCATCACAATATTTCCGGGAACACTTATTTCGTTTTTTATATTTGAATCACTCATTTTGTAGTTAATGCTGCGAAGATAATAAACCATTATCTAAGCAAATAACAGTTGAACTATAAAAAGTAAAACTCTATGATTAAATTTGTTTTTCTAATTAAATTATATGCAGGCAATCCTTTCTTTGGAAGATATTAAAAAAAGCTATTTTCTCGGCCATAATGAACTGAAAGTTTTAAAAGGTATCACTTTGAATATTTTCAAGAATGAATATGTTTCCCTCATGGGGCCGAGCGGTTCGGGTAAATCTACTTTAATGAATATATTAGGTTGCCTCGATTCGCCTACTTCCGGAAAATATGTTCTTAACGGTAAGGATGTTTCAAAAATGAGCGACAATGAACTTGCAGCCATAAGAAACAAAGAAATTGGATTTGTGTTTCAGCAATTTAATTTGTTGCCCCGATTAACTGCTGCAGAAAATGTTGCCTTACCACTAATATACAGCGGTGTAAGTAAAAAGGATCGAAATGAAAGAGCTGAAGAAGCTCTCTCGAAAGTGAAGTTGCAAGACAGGATGCATCATAAACCAAATGAATTAAGTGGAGGGCAGGCACAGCGTGTTGCCATTGCCAGAGCATTAATTAATAACCCTTCCATTATTCTTGCAGATGAACCGACAGGTAACCTTGATACCAAAACCTCTTATGAAATAATGGATATCCTTACCAGAATTCATACAGAGGGAAATACTGTTATTCTCGTTACTCACGAGGAAGATATTTCTGCTTTCTCTCAGCGAATAATCAGGCTTAGAGATGGTGTTGTTGAAACTGATCTGCAAAATGTTAGGGAAACTGAAACTAATTTGAATTTTTGATATTAAAAATTTATTGAAATGGCTTTCAAAATATATACAAAGACCGGAGATTTAGGAAAGACAAGTTTAATCGGCGGTACTAAGGTCCCAAAATCAAGCTTGCGTATTGAAAGTTATGGAAGTGTGGATGAATTAAATTCTCACATAGGTTTTTTAAGCGATGTAATTCAAGATGAAAAATCTGTTTCTGTACTTCGTGAAATACAAGACAGGTTATTTACAATAGGATCATCACTTGCTTGCGACCCGGAAAAAGAAACTAAAATGAAACTTCCGGATTTACATGAAGAGGATATAGTTTTTTTAGAAAACGAAATGGATTTGATGAATGAAGTGCTTCCTGAAATGCGTTCATTTATTTTGCCGGGAGGCCATATCGCATGCTCCTCTGCGCATATTGCCCGTTGCGTTTGCCGCAGGGCGGAACGAGTGTGCGTAAGAATGCAGGAAGAAAATATGGAAGTTCCTCCAATAGTTATAAAATACCTCAACAGGCTTAGTGATTATCTATTTACTATTTCCAGATATGCTTCACACATTCACAATACTCCGGAAATAGCCTGGAAGGCAAGAATTTAAAATTTACTTTTTACTGTCGGGAGTGAAAGCACCGGCTTTATGTGGCGGATTATGTTCATTATACCCTTTTTGTTCCGGATTTTTTTTAACTGATTCTTTCTTTAAACTTTCCGAAGATTCTGTTTTTAAATTTTTATTTTCTTTTACAGATGTTTTTTTTGCCATGAGTTTTTATTATCTGTTAAAGAAATTATGTGCCAAAGA
>JAFDXB010000018.1 GCA_018268175.1 Bacteroidota bacterium
GGAAATTTAACAGGCTCAGGCAACATTATAGCAAATGGTAACGATGGTGAAAATACAGTTGTATTTATTGGCCGCGATGGCCCGGGTGGTGGCGGTGGTGGCGGCGCAATTAAACTTAATGTGCAAGGATCAATTGACCAAAACTTAAATCTTATCGCCAAAGGCGGAAAAGGTGGAGACCAGATAATTCCGTGGACAGAAGCTGAAGGCCCCGGTGGTGGTGGCGGCGGTGGATTTATCAGCATAACCTCAAATGCTTTTGCCGCTGATGTATCAGGCGGTGCAAATGGTATTACAACTTCTGTGGCAATGACTGAATTCCTGCCTAATGGGGCTACGAAAGGTGCAGCAGGTGCAACGCAATTTAACTCTTCGTTTCAACAGCCTCCTGCAGCAGTTAATTGTTTCCCTTTGCCTGTAACAATAATTTCAGTAACAGCTGTACCTGAACAAAACAATATGATAGCAGTAAAATGGATTACAGAAAATGAAATTAATGTGCATCATTATAATGTTGAAGTGAATTTAGGAAATAACATTTGGCAAAATGCTGCGGAAAAACCTGCAATTAACGGGTTTTATAACACTTACAATATTTCAATTCCTAATTATGGAAGTGTGGTTTATTTAAGAATAAAATCAACTGATATTGATGGAAGTATTTCTTATTCTTCAATAGTGCAGGTTAGAACAGGCTTCGATAAGATAAAATCTTATTTATATGTTGAAGGCAATATTTTAAACATCAGAAATTTACCTGCTGATACAAAATCAGTTTCAATATATTCGGCAAGCGGACAATTAATTAAAAAAATGCAACCACTCTCTTTTATTTATTTACAAAGCGATATTTCAGGTTTGGCTTCAGGTGTTTATTCAGTTAAAATATCAGGCAAAGAAATAAAAACCTTGAAATTTGTAAAGAGATAATTGATATAGTCATATTGCCTTTATACCCGAAAATTTTATTCAAGAATTTCCTGAATTTGAGTTGCCGGCATATTTGCATTGCGCATTGCAATTCCTCTGACAGTGTTAGCGGCAAATTCCCTGAAAGCAGCCTGTGACAGGTCATCAGACATCATAACCGGTACACCGATATCGCCACCTTCACGTATAGATTGAACAAGCGGTATTTGTCCCAATAAAGGAATATCAAATTCATCAGCAAGATGTTTTCCGCCTTCTTTTCCGAAAATATAATATTTGTTTTCCGGAAGTTCGGCAGGCGTGAAATAACTCATGTTTTCCACTAAACCTATTACCGGAACTTTAAGCTGAGCTTGTCCAAACATTGCAATACCTTTTCTTGCATCGGCAAGAGCTACGGTTTGTGGTGTTGTTACTACTACCACACCGGTAACCGGCACCGTTTGAACCATTGTTAAGTGAATATCTCCTGTTCCGGGAGGCATATCAATTATTAAATAATCAAGTTCGCCCCAATCAACCTCACTCACAAATTGCCTTATAGCGCTGCTCACCATTGGCCCGCGCCATATTACAGCTTGCTTTTCATCAATTAATAAACCGATGCTCATAACCTTAATGCCGTATTTCTCTATCGGAACAATAAGGCCTTTCTTTCCATCATCTTTCATCATCGGCCGTTCGCCGCGAATTCCAAACATAATATGCTGGCTTGGGCCATAAATATCTGCATCCATTAATCCAACAGATGCTCCGCCTTCACTAAGCGCTAAAGCGAGATTGGCTGCAACAGTACTTTTTCCAACTCCCCCTTTTCCGCTTACAACAGCAATAATATTTTTTACACCTTTTAATATGTCTTTGTTATCCTTACGGTTTGTAGTGGTGCGGCTTGTAAAGTTTACTGTAACTTCTGCATCTTTATTAACCAATAGTTTCACAGCATTTACACATGCAGTGCTTATCATATCTTTAAGCGGGCATGCAGGGGTGGTTAGAACTACCGTAAATGAAACATTGTTTCCATCAATTTTAATGTCTTGAACCATATTTAAGGTTACAAGGTCTTTCCCGAGGTCAGGCTCCTGAACATTACTAAGGGCTTTTAATATATCGGATTCCGTCATTTGAATTTTTTGTTAAATGAAAAATATAACTGCAAATTTAATGATTGATAAGTTTACTTTGATTTTCAGGCATTCACTACCTTTACATCTTAACAACCGGCATGAAAATATTTCGCTATCTAATATTTATTTATTTTCTTATTCCTGCTAAAAAGGCTAATGCACAATTTGAAACTTTCAGAGATTCTGTGGTTCAACTATTTGGCGTTGTTATGACGGCAGACAGTTTACAAGCATTGCCGGGTGTAAGCATTATGGTTAAAGGCCAAAACAGAGGGACAATTTCGAGCGATAAAGGTGTTTTTAGCATCGTTGTATTGAAAGGCGATGCCGTTGAATTTACAAGTGTAGGTTACAAAAGCAAAACTGTTGATATTCCCAAAGACCTTAAGGGAAACCAGTTCAGTGTTATTCAATTGATGGTTACAGATACCGTTTACCTCCCTGCAACAATTATAAAGCCTCGGATTACGCGTCAGCAATTTGACAGGGATTTTGTAAACACGGTAATTCCCGATGATGATATTGCTATTGCAAGAGCAAATAATGATGAAGCTACACGCCGGGCTTTAATGGCCAGCCTTCCGCCTGATGGTAAGGAGGCTTCTTCGCAATACTTGCGGCAGAATGCAAAGAAACTTTATTACTCAGGGCAGGTTCCTCCGCAGAATATTTTTAATCCCTTTGCATGGTCAGAATTTATCAAAGCCTGGAAAAGAGGTGATTATAAGCGTAAATAATATGCGTGTTTTTATTACCGGATTTATGGGCGTTGGTAAAAGTTATTGGGCTTCACGCTGGGCAGCGAAAATTAATTACAATTTACTTGATACAGATATTGAAATTGAAAAAATATCCGGATTAAATATTTCTGCAATTTTTCACCTTAAAGGAGAAAAATTTTTCAGAGAACTTGAAAGTAAGGTTCTTCATTCATCAACTAATTCTCAAAATTGTATCATCGCCACAGGCGGAGGTTGTGCAACTTATTCCGACAACTTTAATTTCATGAAAAAAAATGGAATTGTAGTTTACTTAAAAGCTTCGCAAAATTTTCTTTTTAACAGACTGGTGGTTGAGTCGGATAAACGGCCTTTAATTTCAAACAAATCACATTCTGAATTAAAAGATTATATTACTAAAACTCTTTCTGAACGAGAAATGATATATAACAATGCTGATGTGGTTTTAGATGCAGAAAAAGTAAGTGATACATCTATTTTAGAAATTTTAAATTATGCATAGAGGATTTTTATTAACAGCAGCTATCTTTGGAATTCTATCGGTTGCATTGGGCGCATTTGCAGCGCATGCTTTAAAAAGTATGGTTAGCGAAAAAGCAGTTGCTACTTTTGAAACAGGCGTTAGGTATATGTTTTACCACACCTTTGCAATAATGGCAGCAGGCATAATTTATTCTGAAATAAAATCGAAACTTATAATTTGGGCGGGAAGATTATTTCTTGCAGGAATAATTTTGTTCTCATTCTCACTTTTTGCACTGGCAGTAGTGCAGGGTGCAGTGTTGCCCGGATTGAAATGGATTGGGGCGGTAACACCTTTCGGTGGAATGATGTTCATTGCAGGGTGGGTATGCTTTTTTATCGCTTTTTTTAATAAGAAAGTATAATAACTTTTATAAAAATTTATCTTTGTTTAATGGCAAAAAACAAAAAGGCAAAGTCGGATCAACTTCAGGAAGAAAAGGTTGAAAAAGTGGAAGTTAAATCGCTGCTTAAAGATGAAAGGACGCATAAAATTGCAGGAAGTATTTTTTTTCTTATAGGATTACTTTTTTTCGTAGCCTTTGCTTCTTATCTCTTTACTTGGGATCTTGATCAGGATAAAGTTTTCAGGGAAGGATCACGCCTTTTACTTGGTACCGACACCGAAGTCGCTAATCAGATGGGGACCTTTGGGGCTTTTCTTTCTCATTTCTTTATTTATAAAGGGTTTGGGCTTGCTTCTTTTATGATTTGCTTTTTATTTTTCATAATAGGTATCAATCTATTTGCAGGTAAAAAAATATTTTCGGTATGGAGAAATATTAAATATCTCGTAATTGGTTTGCCATTAATAAGTGTTGCATTTTCTGTTGCAACTAAAGGGCTTGCATTTCCTTTTGGCGGAAATGTGGGAAACTTAAGCCGGGATTATCTCTACATCACTATCGGTAAAATAGGAACCATTGCATTGCTTATTGTTGCCGGATTGAGCTATATAATTTGGCGCTTTAATCCTTCTTTTAAAAGAAAGGAGAAAATTGCTGAAACTGAATTGCAAAATACAGAAGTTCATTCGCAGGAGGTTACTAACCCTGAACCGGAAACGTTGGCAGAAAAAAATAATAAGAACAAAGGAGGAGAAGGGGCAGTTCTTATCATTCAAAATCAGGAACCGGAATTTAAACAGGAGTTTGGAATTAATGAAGTGGCAGAAAAACCGAAAACAATTATTGAAGAAATTAAAGTTGAGAAGAAGGCTGAAAAGCCCGTTGTACCTGCATCTTCAAGTATGCCGCTGGAAGTTGCCATATCTCAGGCACAGCCTGAAGAACCACAAGCTAAGGTTAACAATCTTGCTCCATACGACCCTATTTTAGATTTAAGAGATTATAAATATCCGGGCTTTGATCTTCTTGAAACTTACGGTTCAGAAAAGATAGAACAAAACCAGACAGAACTTCAGGAGAATAAAGATCAGATAATAGAAACGCTAAAGAATTATGATATAAACATACAGCGTATTTCTGCAGTTATCGGCCCTACAGTAACGCTTTATGAAATTGTTCCTGCGGCAGGAGTACGTATTTCAAGAATTAAAAATCTGGAAGATGATATCGCTCTTAACCTTGCTGCGCTTGGTATAAGAATTATAGCTCCAATCCCCGGTAAGGGAACAATAGGTATTGAAGTTCCAAATGCAAAGAAAACCCTTGTTGGAATGCGCTCTTTATTATCATCAGAAAAATTTACCAAGAGCAAATTTTCACTTCCAATTGCATTGGGAAAGAGTATTGATAACGCAAACTTTATTGTTGATCTTGCATCTATGCCGCACCTTCTAATGGCCGGTGCTACAGGGCAAGGTAAATCGGTAGGCATCAATGCCATTCTTGTTTCATTGCTTTACAGCAAACACCCTTCTCAGTTAAAATTTGTACTTGTTGACCCTAAAAAAGTTGAGCTTAGTATTTATCGCACAATTGAAAAGCATTTCCTTGCAAAGCTTCCCGGAGAAGAGGAGGCAATTATTACTGATACAAAGAAAGTTATAAGCACATTAAATGCTCTTTGTATTGAAATGGATAACCGTTACGACTTATTGAAAGAAGCAGGTTGCAGAAACATACGTGAATACAATGAAAAGTTTACGTCAAGGAAATTAAACCCGGAAAACGGCCATCAGTTTTTGCCATTCATAGTATTAGTTGTTGATGAATTTGCAGACCTTATAATGACTGCCGGCAAAGAGGTTGAGATGCCAATTGCCCGCCTGGCGCAGCTTGCAAGAGCAATAGGAATTCATCTTATAATTGCAACACAAAGGCCATCAGTTAATATTATCACCGGTACTATTAAAGCAAACTTCCCGGCACGTATAGCATTTAAAGTAAGTAGCAAAATTGACAGCCGTACAATTCTTGACACCGGCGGGGCCGAACAGTTAATTGGTAAAGGAGATATGCTTATCAGCTATAACGGTGAACTTGTGAGATTGCAATGTGCATTTGTAGATACTCCTGAGGTTGATAAAGTTGTAGATTTCATAAGTGCACAAAGAGGATATACCGATGCCTTTTATTTGCCGGAATATGTTGATGAAAAAGACAGTGAAAAAGCAGAGTTTGATGTGAATTCCAAAGATCAGCTTTTTGAAGATGCTGCACGCCTGATTGTTGCTAACCAAAGTGGAAGCACATCATTAATTCAGCGAAGAATGAAGCTGGGGTACAACAGGGCAGGCAGGCTGATGGATCAACTTGAATCGGCGGGAATTGTTGGGCCAAGCCAGGGAAGTAAGGTTAGAGATGTTTTATTTAAAACCGATGCTGAACTTGAAGAGTACTTAAGCAAAATGTAAAGGATGTCTAAATTTTTAATTGTAGGCCTTGGAAATATTGGAGAAGAATATGTAAACACAAGGCATAATATAGGTTTTGATGTTGTGCAGGCTTTTGTGTTAAAACATGGCGGAAAATTTTCTCAGGAAAGGCTTGCTTTTAAAGCAGAAATTAAATGGAAAGGAAAAATATTTATCTGCATTCTACCAACAACATATATGAATTTAAGCGGTCGTGCATTTAAATACTGGGCTGCCAAAGAAAATATTTTAATTAATAATACGTTAACTATTGTAGATGATCTTTCTTTGCCAATTGATACTCTGCGTTTACGAAGTTCGGGAACGCATGCAGGGCACAATGGTTTGAGAGATATACAAGCCGAAATGGGAACAGATAATTATCCGAAACTGCGTTTTGGAATAGGAAACAATTATCCAAAAGGCCGGCAGGTTGATTTTGTTCTTAGCCGTTGGAAAACGGATGAGATACCTGTGGTTAAAGCCAAAATTGAAGCTTGTATAGAAATTATTGAAAATTTCGCATCAACCGGAATAGAAAGAACAATGAGTATGGTGAATAATATTAAATTTAGTTGATATTTTTTGTTGTAATTATACTAAGTGTTTTTCTTATTTTCGCTGAACCAAAACCCTATAAAAAAAGAAAACCTGCTGAAAAATGAAGATTATTTGTATCGGACGAAACTACAGAGGTCACGCCGAAGAACTTGGACATGAAATACCTGATGAGCCGGTTGTTTTTATGAAACCGAAAAGCGCTTTGCTTCAATTACATACTCCTTTTTACTATCCTGAATTTACAAACGAACTTCACTATGAAGGTGAACTTGTTTTGCGTGTTTGCAAAAATGGTAAATATATTCAGGAAAGGCATGCTTCCGGATATTACAATGGTATTACTGTAGGAATTGATTTTACAGCTCGCGATATTCAAAATGAATGTAAAGAAAAAGGATTGCCATGGGAAAAAGCAAAAGCTTTCGATAATTCTGCCGCCGTAGGTAAATTTATTGATCTTACTCCCGAAATGAAAAAATCAAACGTTCAGTTCAGTCTTCAAAAAAATAAAGAAGTAATGCAAAAAGGCAATTCTCTGGATATGATCTTCAGTTTCGACCAGCTTATTGCACATATTTCAAATTACTTTTCACTAAATATTGGTGATTATATTTTTACCGGAACTCCGGCAGGAGTAGGTGAATGCGTTGTTGGTGATGAATTTGATTTATTTATTGATGATAAAAATTTGCTGTCTCTCGAAATCAAATAGTTATTCATAAAATTCAGCTAACGCAGCAAAATAGTTTTCTACCCAGCCTTCTGTAATGTTTTCATAATATTCATCAGGAATATTTGTATGCCTTAATTCTACTGAGGTTCCTGCTTTAGCAGAATGAAGGATTATTGAAACTATTGAAGGTTCTTCCTGATCATCAAAATACCAACGCTGCACTATTTTCTTTCCTTTTATAAATTCCAGGTTTATACCGGATATTGCTCCGTCAAACATTGAAAATTCTGTGTTTTCTTCCGGAATCATATTGGCTTTTTCACCTGACCATAATTGTATTGTTGCTTCATTTGTGAGGGCATTATAAACCTCATCAGGCGTTGCATTTATATTGAAATATTTCTTAAAATCTTTCATATCATCATGTTTTAAAATTCAAATAAGGTAAATTTGAAACTTTAATTTTAATCTATGAAAAATTATAAAATTCCGGTTCTAATATTTTTTGTTTTTTTATCAGGCAATTCTTTCAGCCAATTAAAAAGTTACGCTCTTTCGCCTAAAGGCGATACATTAAATAAGACAGACCGAAATAACCTTAAACAAGGTATGTGGGTAATTCATGTGGATGAACTCCGCGGTGAGCCCGGCTTTGAAGAAGAGGGTATTTTTATAAATAATGAAAAGGACGGTTATTGGAGAAAATATAATTTGCAGGGCGACCTTATTGCAGTTGAACATTATAAACTTGGCGGTAAGGATGGCCTTCAACAGTATTACAGTTTTTTGGGCGAACTTGAAAGAGAAGAAAATTGGAAGGGTTACAACCCTGATTCGCCATACGATACAATTCCAATTTATGGTTCAGGGAGCAATGAAATTACTGAAATGAAAGTAGTAAAGGCCGAACCTTACAGTGTAAAACATGGAGTGTGGAAATATTACGATGGCGGCGTTCTTGTTCGCTCTGAAGAATGGGACAGAAATAATCTTGTAGTTCCAAAGAAAACCGCATCAACCGCTCCTGCTAAAAAGAAAGAAGTTGAAAAAACTCCTGAAATGATAAAGTGGGAGCAGGAAAATAAAGGAAAGAAAAAGGTTCTACGTGATGGACAAACCGGATATTGATGCTGAGGATTGTTTGATTTACGATTTTAGATTTTTTGATTTTTGATTGACGATTTTAGATTTTTTGATTTTAGATTTTTGATTGGTTGATTGGGGATTTAGGATTTTAGATTTTAGATTTTTGATTGACGATTTTAGGTTTTTTGATTTTTGATTTTTGATTGGTTGATTTTTGATTGGTTGATTGGGGATTTAGGATTTTAGATTTTAGATTTTTGATTGACGATTTTAGATTTTTTGATTTTTAATTTTTGATTGGTTGATTGGGGATTTAGGATTTTAGATTTTAGATTTTTGATTGACGATTTTAGGTTTTTTGATTTTTGATTTTTGATTCGAGATTGTAGATTGACAATTGCTGTAAATTTTTAAATGAAAAATCAGCGTTTAGTTTTGATATCTCAGTCAAATTGTTTTTGAGATGTTTAAAAAACAACTAAGGAAAGCAAAGCTGGAAAGAAGAAGAAGTTCAGAGAGTAAGAATGCTATTGTTTGAATACACCTAAAAAATACCCAAATACTCCCCATAAATTTTTTGGAAGTTTGCAAA
>JAFDXB010000190.1 GCA_018268175.1 Bacteroidota bacterium
ATAATCACTGTACCTGAAATTTGCAGTCCTGCTTCTGAAAACATTAATATCATCAAGTTTGCTTTGGAGCGGCAATTTAGAATCTTCACCTACAATAAGAAGTTGTTTAAAAAACTCTCCGGCAGAAAAAATCATCAGCATATTTTCCTGTTTTTTTACTGCAGATATTTCTCCGGGAAAAAATACAGGGTTTCCAATCAGAATGTTTTGCAGCGTTGCAAAATCAACAGGCAATTCAATTACACTTTGGAGGAAACTTAAGTCGCGGTATTGCACAATCTTATCTTGCTTATTTAGTAGTATCACTTTTGTGGGAGTAATTAAAACCCTGTAAACTTCTATATTTAAAAATGTGGCAGATATAGAAGCCCAGATAGCACTGTCTTTTATCATTCTTAACTGAGCAACAATTTCAGGCTGCTTTCCATTTTCATCTTCTGCATCTACTTTTATTTTAGCGGAAAATGTTTTAAAGTTTATTTTATTGGCACTAATATCCTCAACTACCTTCGCAATTATCTCTGATGAATCAACAGGAATTATTACCACGTTAGTTGAGTCTTTGGGAGCAGTAACCTTTCCTATTTGCTTAGTTGACCTGCAACTGAATATAGAAACAGCGGTAATAATAAAAAACAAAATTTTCATATAAATATTTTTAAATTCCGGTACTACCGAAACCTCCATCATTTCTGTGAGTAGTATTTAATGTTGATTGCTCTTTAAAAGAAATTTTCTCCACCCTGCATATTACAAGTTGGGCAATTCTGTCGCCATTATTTATAATAAATTCTTCCTTGCCGTGGTTAATTAATATCACTTTTATTTCTCCACGGTAATCACTATCTATGGTTCCGGGAGAATTAAGGCATGTTATACCGAACTTGGCAGCAAGCCCACTTCGAGGCCGCACTTGGCCTTCTAAAAATATCGGCAATTCTATCATAATTCCCGTGGGAATAACTTTCCATTGACCGGGAGAAATTGATTGCGCTTCAGGTAATGAAGCTCTCAAATCTATTCCTGCAGAGCCTGCCGTAGCATACTCCGGCAAAGCGTTACCGGACAAGTTTAAAACCTTAACTTCAGTAATTTCCATTAGCTGTTTTTTTGAATAAGCACTGTTGCATGTGCCGTAAGGCCTTCTTCCCTACCAATGAATCCAAGCTTTTCTGCTGTTGTTGCCTTTATTGAAACATCATTTATTTCTATTTGTAAAATATCAGCAATTACAGATTGCATTTGCGGAATAAAAGCTGCAATTTTTGGCGACTGCAATACTACAGTTGAATCTACATTTACAACTTTAAAGCCTTTCCCGGTTACAAGCATAAAACTACGTTGCAGTAAAATCTTGCTGTCTATATCTTTAAAAGAATTATCTGTATCAGGAAAATGTTTTCCAATATCGCCAAGTGCAAGTGCACCAAGTAATGCATCGCAAATGGCATGTAACAAAACATCAGCATCGCTGTGGCCAACTGCACCTTTGTGATGCGGAATTAATATTCCCCCAATAATTAATTTTCTCCCTTCTGCCAATCTGTGAAAATCTATTCCACTTCCAATTCTAAACGACATAAAATTTAATTGCTTAAAAATGCAAACATAAAAAAAGCGCTTCAATAAGAAGCGCTCTTTTTTTATTGACAAATGTATATTAGTTCATATCAAATGAAAGGCCGAATCTAACAGTGTTTGAAAGTGGGTTTCTGTTAGTACCGCTTCCTGAAGGAAGAAGATATGAAAGGTTAATTCCAATCATATTGTATTTAAGGCCCGCACCTAAGGTGAAGAACTTACGATTTCCTTTTAAAGGGCTTTCATAAAAATACCCTGCACGGAACATAAACTGATCTCTGTAAACGAATTCACCGCCGATGGCAACAGTAACTTCTTTAAATTCACCGCCGTTACCTTTTGAATCACCAAAAGAGCTAAACCAGCTGCTTACAACACCTTTTGTTCTGTAATCAGCAAGAGCTGCTGAATCGCTTGCAGATGGAGGTGTTGGAACTAAAAGTTTATTTAAATCCAATGCAAAAGAAACTCTGTTTTCAGAATCAAAAACTTTTGTATAAGAAATACCTGCACCTAAGTTAGCAGGAATAAAATCTTTTTGCTTTGCGTCATCAGTATAAGATATTTTAGTACCAAGGTTGCTAAGAGTAACGCCCCAGTTTACACCTTCACCGTTTTCCTTAGCGTTATTTCCATATAAATGAAGGTCGCCTGCAACTGAACTTCCTTTTTTGTAATTAACACCATTGATGTTTCCACTCGCAAGGTCTGAAGATATGTACCTAAGAGCAATACCAATACCTAACTTAGAAGAAAGTTTTCTTGAATATCCTGCATCAATTGCGAATTCACGTGGTGTTTGTTTTCCAAGTTCTTGGCCCATAGCATCAGTAAACTGAATATTTCCAAGACTGAAATAACGAACTCCTCCTGAAATAGCCTGAGTTTCATCAAGTTTATAAAAACCTGCAAGAGAAACAAGATAAACATCTTTAAGGTCAAGATCGTTTAACCATGGAGTATAGGTAGCTCCAATTGAAGCTTTTCCTTTAGCAAAAGGAGTTTTTGCAATGTTCCAAAAATTAGAATATGCATCCGGAGAAGTAGCAATTCCTACATCACCCATACCTGCGCTTCTTGCATCAGGAGCTATTCTTAAAAATGGAACAGCGGTAGTTACAACGGATATATCCTGAGTGCCGGATGTTTGTGCACTTGCTCCAACAGAGCCTGCCAATAACATTATAAGGGCAGATAATTTCAAAGTTGCTTTTTTCATGCGATTTTGTTGTCTTGGTTAGGTAGACTTACCTCTAATAAGCGTTTTATTTTTCTGGTTATAAAAATTTTTGTTTCAATTTCCTAACGGAATTTACAAAAATATAAATTCCTGTTAAAAAAACCCATTTGTTTTAAAAAGATTCATCTTCTAAAACGATGCATATTAATTGATTATTGCAACGTATAAAAATTTTTTTGTTTGAATTTTTGTTTAATCCACACAAACAAAAATTCGGGTGTTACAATTATCAATGCGCAAATTTATATCATTATAGATAATGTAATGTTTAAATTTTAACATAATTTATAATTTTTTTAAGAAATCGGTATTGAGCCATTGTGTAATTTCAATTCTCAATTTTTAAACCATTCTGCGTTTGGTAGATTTTTACAAAAAAAAATAATTGTTGTTGCCGGGAATTATTTAAAGTAATATATATTCGCAGGTAATTCTGAAACAATAATAATATTAAACCTCTCGTTAACTTATTCGCTAAACGAATGCACATGCAAACTTTCCTTTCGGGCAAAAACCTGATTTTAATGGCTGTTGCCGCTTCATTAACATTAACCTCGTGTAAAAATGGCGGCCTATTCGGCAAGAAAAAAGCTAAATCCGATGTAACGGGATGGAGCTATGATGATAAAAACATGGGAAATTTCCATGTGGCAAAAGTAAAATATCCTAAAGCTGGCCCCGGCCTTGTGTTTGTTCAGGGTGGATCTTTTTTAATGGGCGCTAAAGAAGAAGATATTATGGGCGACTGGAATAATATTCCAAAACGTGTTACTGTGTCTTCATTTTTTATTGATGAAACTGAAGTTGCCAA
>JAFDXB010000191.1 GCA_018268175.1 Bacteroidota bacterium
AAATGTTGCTGATTACGCTGATGAACGCGGAATAATATTTTCAAAATCTTTCAGCGAAAACCCGCGTCATCCGCTAAATCCGTGTTCCAATATTAAACGTAAATGTTGCTGATTACGCTGATGAACGCGGAATAATATTTTCAAAATCTTTCAGCGAAAACCCGCGTCATCCGCTAAATCCGTGTTCCAATATTAAACGTAAATGTTGCTGATGAAACTGATGAACGCAGAATAATATTTTCAAAATCTTTCAGCGAAAACCCGCGTCATCCGCTAAATCCGTGTTCCAATATTAAATCCGTGTTCCTTAAGGTTCACCAAATGCGGACTGTGCCTGTAATTAAAAGGTTTAATTAAGATTTTACGCTAATAACATTGTGCTACTATTATTGTATGGCTCTTAATTAATTGATTTGCCTTAACTCAATATTATTCATTATTATATCGGTTGCGCCGGCATGTGTTTTAATATATTCTCCGGCCTTAAACGACGCGTGTTTTAGATTTGTGTCATCATTAAAAAGTTTATTTAATTCTTTTTCCAGTTCAGGAGCATTTCTAATTGAAGCTGCTCCACCGTTTAAAATAAGTGCTGTTGCCTCAGGAAATTTTTCATACACCGGTCCAAATACCACAGGTTTATTATAAACTGCCGCTTCTGCGAGATTATGAATGCCACTGTCGTTAAATCCCCCACCTATATATACAACAGTGGCATAACGGTAAATTTTATTCAACATCCCTATAGTATCTAAAATTATTACATTTGATTTTGGTGGCCCTTTTAATGCAGAATAAAATTCAGCTGAATGATAATACCGCAGCATGTTTTGAAGGTTTGCCGGAAAGATTTCATGCGGCGCAATTATAAATTTTTTATCAGGGTTCTGATTTACATAATGCGCCAGAACTGCATCATCTTCCACCCATGTGCTGCCAGCAATTAAAGTTTGTTGATTATGTGTAAATTCTTCAAGTATAGGAAAATCTGCCGCTGCAAGCGGAAGTTCTAATACTCTATCTAAACGTGTATCTCCTGCCACAATAACTTTATCTGTAAAACTGCTTATTAATTCCTTCGATTCTTGGGTTTGTACAAAAATTAAAGTGAAAAATTTCAGCATCTCTCTGTATAATCCCCCGTACCATTTAAAAAATGGTTGATCAGGCCGAAACATCGCTGAAACTAAGTACAAAGGAATTTTCCTTTTATTAATAGTTTTCAAAAAGTAATACCAATACTCATATTTAACCCAAAATACTATGGCAGGATTTATAGAGTTTAAAAATTCTTCAGCATTTCTTTTGCTGTCTTCTGGCAAGTAAACTACTATATCAGCTCCGCTAAAATTTTTCCGCATTTCATATCCGCTAGAGGAGAAAAATGAAAGGACAATCTTATAAGATGGATGAATTTTGCGAATTTTTTCTAAAAGGGGACGCCCTTGTTCAAATTCACCAAGACTTGCGCAATGCATCCAGATTGTTTTTTCAGAAAAAGTTGGTAAAGGCTGCTTTATTCCATGAAGTCGTTTTTTTGCCTTATCATTTTTGAGTAAAGCGGCAATTCTAATTCCTGCCGAATAGAGCAGCAGAAATAAATTATAAAAAACTTTAGCCATAACAAGGCAAAAGTAGGTTCTTTCAAACTACCTGTTCAATTAAAAGAATTAATCATTTATCTTTGCGCCGCTTAAATTCAGAAAATGAAACCACTTCAAATGGTTGATACTAAATCACAGTATCATAAAATAAAATATGAGATAGACAATGCCGTAATTGGTGTAATGGAGAGTTCTCAATTTATAGGTGGTAAGGCAGTAAATGATTTTGCACAAAACCTTGCTCATTATCATAATGTTAAGCATGTAATACCATGTGCCAATGGAACCGACGCACTGCAAATTGCATTAATGGCTTTAGGATTACAACCCGGTGATGAAGTGATAATGCCAAGTTTTACCTATATCGCTACGGTTGAAGTTGCTGCTCTTCTTCGCTTAAAACCTGTTTTTGCAGATGTAGATCCGAAAACATTTTGCATTAATCCCGTAGAAATTGAAAAGTTGATTTCTTCTAAAACAAAGGCAATTGTTCCGGTTCATTTGTATGGCCAGGCAGCCGAGATGGAAGAAATTATGGCTATTGCCGACAAATACAAAATTTTTGTAATTGAGGACAATGCGCAGGCTATCGGAAACGTTTATACTTTTAAGAACGGAGAAAAAAAGAAAACAGGTGCCATAGGAACAATAGGTTGTACGTCGTTTTATCCATCAAAAAACTTAGGTGCTTTTGGTGATGGAGGCGCAATAACCACAAATGATGATGAACTGGCGCAAAAAATAAAAATGATTGCTTCTCATGGGCAAAGCAAAAGATATTTGCACGATGTAGTTGGTTGTAATTCGAGGCTCGACGCTATGCAAGCTGCTATACTCGATATTAAACTTAAACATCTTGACGAATATAACAACGCCCGTAGAAAAGCCGCTGATGTTTATGATGAAGCATTTAAAAATCATCCGAATATTTCTGTTCCGTACAGGTCAGAATCCGGACGCCATGTTTTTCACCAATATACATTAACCCTTGAAGGAATAAGCCGTGATGCAATGAGTGTTTATCTTTCTGAAAATAATATTCCTTCAATGATTTATTACCCTGTGCCGGCTCACCGCCAGAAAATGCTGGAAGCTTTTGGCGGAATGAATTACAACCTCCCTGTTACAGATTGGTTAACAGAAAGAGTAATTTCTTTGCCAATGCACACGGAACTTGATAGTGAGCAACAGAATTATATAATAACTCACGTTTTAAAATTCATTGAATCTCAAAAATAACCTATGAAAATTGCCGTAATTGGAACCGGATACGTTGGCCTTGTTACCGGAACATGCTTTGCCGAAACAGGAAATACTGTTACCTGTGTTGATATAGATAAAAATAAAATTGAAAG
This sequence comes from Bacteroidota bacterium, assembly GCA_018268175.1. GTDB lineage: Bacteria > Bacteroidota > Bacteroidia > Chitinophagales > Chitinophagaceae > Ferruginibacter. The sequence continues at coordinate 2,960 of JAFDXB010000191.1, forward strand.
GCTGCAAAGTGGCCGCATTACTATATATGAGCCGGGGCTTGAAAAATTATTTTTAAGAAACCAAAAAGAATCAAGGCTTCTGTTTACAACTTCTTTAAAGGATGCTATTGCTGATGCTCAGGTAATATTCTTAGCCTTGCCTACGCCTCCCGGCGAAGATGGAAGTGCCGATTTAAAATATATTTTGGGCGTGGCCGCAGAACTGGGCCAAATGCTCACTGCTGATGATTATAAGGTAATTGTTGATAAAAGTACAGTACCGGTTGGCACTGCCGATAAAGTTAGAGATACAATCAATGATGCTAGTGCTACCGATATTTCATCTTCATTTGATGTGGTTAGTAATCCGGAATTTTTACGTGAAGGTGTTGCAGTTGACGATTTCATGAAACCTGACAGGGTGATAATCGGGACTAATTCGGAAGCTGCTGTAAAAATTCTTAATGAATTATATGCTCCTTTTGTAAGACAAGGTAACCCGATTATTTTTATGGATGAACGTTCAGCGGAGCTGACAAAATATGCTGCAAATTCTTTTTTGGCAGTAAAAATCAGTTTCATGAATGAGATTGCACAACTGTGCGAAAAGATGGGTGCTGATGTTGATATGGTGAGGAGAGGTATTGGAAGTGATGACAGAATTGGAAAGAGATTTTTATTTCCCGGTATTGGATATGGTGGAAGTTGTTTCCCCAAAGATGTTCAGGCACTTGTGAAATCCGCAACCGAAAACAATTATACATTTAAAATTTTGGAGGCTGTTACTGAAGTAAACTCAATTCAAAAACTTCATTTAGTGCCTAAAATATTAAATTATTATGGCGGCAATATTACGGGAAAGCATTTTGCTTTGTGGGGTTTGGCTTTTAAGCCTAATACAGATGATGTAAGGGAAGCACCGGCTCTTTACATGGTTGAAGAATTGCTTAAAAACGGTGCAACAGTTACTGCTTTTGATCCCGAAGCAATTAATAATTTTAAGAACACTTGTAAATGCAATATCAGCTACGCTGAAACTCAATACGAAGCTCTTGAAAACGCAGATGCGCTTATTATTGCAACTGAATGGAATGAATTCCGCACTCCGGATTTTGAAAGAATAATATCTACTTTAAAGAATAAAGTTATTTTTGACGGCCGAAATTTGTTCGATATATCTCAAATGGAAGCATTTGGTTTTCATTATGAGAGCGTGGGCAGAAGGAAAGTATCAATGCCTGAAATTCCGGAACTTAAAACTAATATATAATTATGTCTAAACGGATCTTAATTACGGGGGCTGCAGGTTTTTTAGGTTCGCATTTATGCGACAGGTTTGTAAAGGAAGGCTTTTCCGTGATTGGGATGGATAATTTAATTACAGGGGACATTAAAAATATCGAGCATCTTTTTCCTCTGGAAAATTTTGAATTTTATCATCACGATGTTTCAAAGTTTATTCATGTGCCCGGGCCACTGGATTATATTTTACATTTTGCTTCACCTGCAAGCCCAATAGATTATTTGAAAATACCAATACAAACTTTAAAGGTTAGTTCTCTTGGAACACATAACTGTTTGGGATTAGCACTTTCAAAAAAAGCAAGAATACTTGTTGCTAGTACTAGTGAAGTTTATGGAGACCCGTTGGTACATCCTCAGAATGAGGATTACTGGGGAAACGTAAACCCTATCGGGCCGAGGGGTGTGTACGATGAAGCAAAGAGGTTTCAGGAGGCTATAACCACAGCTTACAATACTTTTCACGGCTTGGAAACAAGAATAGTCCGCATCTTCAATACATACGGTCCGCGAATGAGGCTTAACGACGGAAGAGCTTTACCTGCATTTATCGGGCAAGCACTACGCGGTGAAGACCTTACTGTTTTTGGAGATGGTAGCCAAACAAGAAGCTTTTGTTATGTAGATGACCTTATTGAAGGTATTTACAGATTATTACATAGCGATTATTCAATGCCGGTTAATATTGGCAACCCTGATGAAATTTCATTACAAAATTTTGCAGAAGAGATAATAAAACTTACAGGAACTTCTCAAAAAATTGTTTATAAAGATTTGCCGGCCGATGATCCAAAGCAAAGGCAACCTGATATTTCTCTTGCTAAGAAAATTTTGAATTGGGCGCCGAAAGTGAGCCGCAGCGAAGGTTTGAAAATAACGTATGATTATTTTAAATCTTTGCCGAAGGAAGAATTAAATAAAATGCCTAAAGAATTTAAAAGAAAACAATTATAATATAAAATGGAAAGTGTTTACGACAGAATTGTAAGTAAAAAAGATACGCTTGCAGTTATTGGTTTAGGTTATGTTGGATTACCAATTGCTCTTGAATTTGCAAAAAAAGTTAAAGTCATCGGTTTTGATATTAATGCAGAACGCGTTGAAATGATGCGTAATAAAATTGATCCAAGCAAAGAACTTGAATCATCGGCTTTTGATAATTGCGATATTGAGTTTACCAACGATCTTGAAGTTTTAAAAAAAGCATCTTTTTATATTGTTGCAGTTCCAACACCTGTTGATGAACACAATATGCCCGATTTAGTTCCAGTAAAAAAGGCGAGCGAAACAGTTGGGAAAGTTATTAGCAAAGGAGATTATGTGGTGTTTGAAAGCACTGTTTATCCCGGTTGCACCGAAGAAGATTGTGTTCCTATAATTGAAAAGTTATCGGGTTTAAAAACTGTTGATGATTATAAGATCGGCTATTCGCCGGAAAGGATAAATCCGGGTGATAAAGAACATACAATTACTTCAATTGTAAAAGTGGTTAGCGGATGTTGCAATGACAGCCTCGAAAACATTGCGAAAGTTTATGAGCTTGTTGTAAAAGCAGGCGTTCACAGAGCTTCTTCAATTAAAGTGGCGGAGGCAGCAAAAATTATTGAGAATACACAGCGGGATTTGAATATTGCATTGATGAATGAATTGTCAATAATATTCAATCGTATGAACATAAATACATTTGAAGTATTGGAAGCGGCAGGAACAAAATGGAACTTCCTGAAATTTCAACCGGGGCTTGTAGGTGGCCACTGTATTGGTGTTGATCCATATTACTTAACTTATAAATCAAAAGAATTAGGTTATGTAAGCCAGGTGATTTTAGCCGGAAGAAATATTAATGATGGCATGGCTGCTTACGTTGCTAAACATGTATTGCAACACATAATTCAAAACGATGGTAATGTAAAAGAAGCCAAAGTTTTAATTATGGGTGCAACATTTAAAGAGAATGTAAGTGATATAAGAAATTCAAAGGTTGCAGATGTGTACAAAGAGTTGAAAGGTTTTTCTTTAAATGTTGATATTGTTGATCCGCATGCTTCAAGCGATGAACTTCAGCATGAGTATGGCTTTTCGCTTTCAGAAAAAATTGATGAAAATTATGATGCAGTAATAATTACTGTTCCACACGACAGCTACAAAAATCTTGATGATGCATATTTTTCATCAATAACAAAACCTTATGCTCTTGTGGCAGATCTTAAAGGGACATATAAAAATAGAATAAAAAGCAGGCCTTACTGGAGTCTGTAAAAATTATAAGAATGGAGAAATTTCATACCGAAAACCTTGCAGATAAAAGTTTTTTGGTTACAGGAGGTGCAGGTTTCATAGGAAGCCACATTGCAGAATACTTATTAAAAAACGGAGCAGGAAAGGTTCGTGTACTGGATAATATGGCCAACGGTTTTGAGAAAAATCTGGCGATATTAAAACAATATCCCGCCTTTGAATTTATAGAAGGAGACATTAGAAATCCGCAGGTTTGTAATGATGTTTGCAAAGACATTACTCATATCAGCCATCAGGCTGCGGTTGGCTCAGTTCCCAGAAGTATGAAAGAGCCAGGCTATTTTTCGGAAGTGAATGTTTCAGGGTTTGTAAACATGATGAAGGCCGCAGTTGACAACAAAGTTGAACAGGTTGTGTATGCTTCCTCTTCTTCCGTTTACGGAGATGAACCCACACTTCCCAAAAAGGAAGAAAGAATTGGGAATGCACTTTCGCCTTATGCAGTAACTAAAAGAACAAACGAATTGTTTGCTTCTGTTTTTGCAAATGCATACGGATTGAAAGTCATGGGTTTCAGATACTTTAATATTTTCGGGCCAAGGCAAGATCCGGATGGGCCTTATGCTGCGGTGATACCATTATTTGTAAAAGGGATTTTGAAACGTACACCTGTTTACATTAATGGCGATGGAGAACAAACAAGAGACTTTACTTTCGTTGATAATGCTGTACAGGTGAATGTAAAAGGAATGCTTACTCAAAATGCAGAAGCGCTTGATAAATCGTATAACGTTGCAGTAGGTGAAAGATATTCAGTAAATTATTTGTACGAAGCGTGTAAGAATCAATTGGGCAGCGACTGGCAGCCGATACACCGTGAACCGAGGGCAGGAGATATAAGGAACTCACTTGCAGATATTTCACTTGCAGAAAGACATCTTGGTTACAAACCTTCCAAAAAATTTGAAGCAGGCTTGATTGAAACAATAGAATTTTTTAAAGAATTATATTCCTGATAATGCCTTTTATAAAAACTGAATTTCCTGGCTTAATGGTTTATGAACCAAAGGTTTTAGCTGATAGCAGAGGTTATTTTTTTGAAAGTTATAGCAAAAGAAATTGCGAGGCTGAAGGTGTGAATATAAATTTCGTTCAGGATAATCAGGCAAGGTCTGTTTATGGTGTTGTAAGAGGGTTGCATTATCAGTTAAATCCATTTGCTCAAACAAAATTTATAAGAGCATTGAGTGGAAAAATACTCGATGTGGTTGTTGATATCAGAAAGGGCTCACCAACTTTCGGGAAGGTTTTTTCAATTGAATTAAGTGATGAAAATAAGCGTCAACTATTGATTCCGCAAGGGTTTGCGCATGGTTATTCTGTGCTTTCGCCAACGGCGGAAGTTTTTTATAAATGCGATCAGTTTTATAATAAGGAGTCGGAAGGAGGGATACTTTACAATGATTCTTTTCTGAATATTGACTGGAAAATTCCATCAGAAAAAATGATCATTTCTGATAAGGATAAAATATATCCTTTGTTTAGTGAGGCAGTTAATAATTTTGAATTTAATC
>JAFDXB010000192.1 GCA_018268175.1 Bacteroidota bacterium
TCACCTGTTACGAAATCTGCTTCAATGCTTCTCCAACGGTTTCAGAAAGTGGCGTGGTAGGTCTTCCGATAAGCTTAGAAAGTTGGCGACTGTCATCAAACAAATCTCCTTTAGATGCCGATACATCCCAATTGGCAATTGCCTGTGCAAATCCTTGTGGTACGCCAAAATTTGTTAGCAAAGCAGCGTATTCTGATTCCGGTAAATTATTGTATGGAATGTATTTTCCTGCCTGGCGTGAAATTTCGGCGGCGAAATCAGTCAGCGTATATGCGTTATCACCTGCAAGTTCATATACTTTGCCCTGGTGCCCTTCACCTGTTAGAACTACAGCTGCTGCTTCTGCAAAATCTTTACGTGCAGCAGAAGAAATTTTACCATCCCCTGCACTGCCCAAAAAAGCTCCGCCACCCAGTGCTCCAGGTATCGAGCCCGTATAATTTTCGGTGTACCAGCCATTGCGCAGCAAAGTGAATGGAATACCGCTTTCCTTTAATGCTACTTCAGTGGCAAGGTGTTCGCCGGCAAGATTAATGGATGATGTATCTGCATGAAGCAGACTTGTATAAACAATCCATTTTACACCTGCTTTCTTTGCCGCTTCAATGATATTCTTGTGTTGAGTGGCACGTTTTCCTATTTCATTAGCAGAAATGAGCAATAAAGTGTCTATGCCCTGAAGTGCAGTGGCAAGTGTTTCTGGTTTATCATAATCCGCCTCACGGACTTCTACGCCAAGGTTAGATGCCTTTTGTTTAGAACGAACTAAAGCAACAATATTGTCAGCGGCAGTTTTCTCTTTCAATTTAGATACTACAATTTGACCCAGTTGTCCTGTTGCACCTGTAACGCCAATTTTCATAATCATTTTCTTTTTATTTGAAAGTAAAAGTCACACAAATAAACTGACTGGGAAAGGTAAAAAACTGCTTTTTAGTGATACTTTTCGGAACTACTTTTATTATAGCTTTCACGGAACTCAATGGGTGTTTTAGCTATATGCTTGCGGAAGTATTTGTTAAAGTTGGTCGGCTCTTCAAAACCCAGCTCATAGCCAATTTCTTTGATGGAAAGGTTGGTATGAACGAGCAGACGTTTAGCTTCAAGCATTACCTTTTCATCAATGATAACCTTTGGCGTTTTACCCATTGTTGTTGTCGTTGCCTGGTACAAACGTTTTTCAGATACATTCATTTGAGAAGCATAGGCGCTTACTGATTTAAGGGTTTTAAACTGTGCCGCCAGCAGGTCTTTGAACAAAACCGTGTAATTAAGGTCTACCCCTTTCGTTATCTCCGTAAAGCCTTGTGCCCTTCTTTCCCTCTCTGCAAGTAACAGCAGGTTGTGAAGCAAATTATGTAAAAGGCTATAATGATACGTATCGTTGTCTCTGCTTAACTCTGCTTCGATGGCTTGAAAGGTAATCCGCAAGGAAGGAGATGATTTAACGTCAATTAATGGAATGTCCAGGAGGTCGTTGAAAAGAATAGTGTTGTTCAGGTATTTTGTATCATCTTCTGTTTTAGCAAAGAAGTTATCGGTAAACACCAACACCTTGCCATCGTGTTTGCTGGTGGCATCAATTGCCTTTACCCTATCCTTATTGATGAACAGAAACGTATCTGCTTTCACTTTCACAGGCTCAAAATCTATTAAGTATTCAGCAGCACCCTTTTGTACCCAAAAGATGTGATAGAACTCTGTGCGGTGTGGTGTTGTAATGGACTTATGATGCTTTAAGACGGTGTCTGCAATCGGAAGAACTTCAATTTCCAAGGGCAGCCCTGGCTTAAACTTTACTTGTGTGATGTTAGATTGCACACACGAAGTTATCAGTTTAGTTCAGTTATAAGGAGGTTCGGCTGAAAAAGCCAGTATGAAATTAAAACTTACCTTGTTGAGGTGGTTATTTAATTGATATTAAAATTAAAGATGAGTACATTCAGCCAAGCCGGGGGTGGCTGGAATGTGTGCCGCATTTTAAACTCTTTGCAAGATTGGCGTTTGTGCTTAGGTTCTGTGGGCCTTGCAGTGTGCTAAAAATTGCGTGGGGTAGCATCGTAAATTCTAACCGTGGTTCAACTTTTACGGTCTGTACAAATAGGGTGACGTACAACGGACAGGTATTGCTGCAGGCTGAGAATTAGTATTCCGTCCGCCCATAACACCTGCTCAATTTATAAATTAAAGTTCACTGTTAATTCTATTGTTGAATGTTATTCGTCACCTGGAACCAAAGCCGATGATAGCAAATAGCTGAAGTAACAACGTCCAGCCCCACTTGCACAAAACCCCCTGTTGTACGTTCGCCTTTCTTGTCAGTCAATAGAACCGTCCTAATAAACTTTGATACCGTACTTCAATAATTTCTTTGGCAGATGATCGTCAAGATTTGAAATATCATCGTCATTCAACTCTATTAACTTTAGGTCATACTTCTGATAAATTTCTATCTTCTTTTTTTTACGTTCAGCATATTTCGGGTCGTTCTCAAGTCCCCAATATTCTATGTAAACTTTTCCATTCGGTAGATAAAAATCCGTATAAAGTTCTTCTTCGATTGGCACTTTCTTTTCGTAAGCGTGAACTAAGCCATAGTCATACAATGTATCATCGATGATAACTTCTGCTCTGGAACGTACAAAGTGCCCGTCTTTTGTTCTATGTTTTGCTTCAAATTTATCTCTGAAATTGTTAGTAGTCGGTTGAATTGCTGACTGTTGTTGAGGTGCAGAAACTATACTTGCTTTCGAAGTTTCTTTGTCTGTATGACTTTCTTTAAAAACTTCAATTAAGCTTTTGTTTTGAAGAATATTGTCTGGCCATAAAACATAAGAGCCGCCCGAAGTTTCATGTTCGTATTGTCTGCCCCCGACAGTTTTTCCAAGTTTTGTAATTGTCCAACCTGCCAATTCTTTCTCAATCCAACCAAGTTCAGACAATATCAAATTTAGTCTCTGTGATGATACCTGAAAATGCTTTCCGATTGCCGTAGCATTAAGTAATTTGTGTTTATCTTTTTGCTGTTGGCCATTGTCAATTGAAATATTTTCTGGCCAAACAATATACTCGCCAAACTTAGGATTTGATCTGGTCTGCCCACCCTTTTGCTTACCCAAATCAGTTAAAGTCCATTTGTCATTTTTGCGGTCTATCCATCCGAGATTTTTTAGTTTATTAAACAACTCATTTGTTGGTATTTCAAGTTCATTTGAAAGGCTTGTCGTCGAAATATATTCCATGGGTCGAAGATAGTTAGTGTCGATTTAAGGTGACGTATAACGGTTGGGCTTGCTGCAGTGCTGGTTTTCATAGCTTGTCATGCCGGAACCGCAGCCCAATTTATAAATAAAAAGCTGAAACTATGAACAAATGACAAACAGAATTCCGTCCGCTGGAACAAATGCGCAATAATGATATATAGATGAATTGAGGAACGTCTGCCAGCATTCTAGCAAACCCTTGTTAGCAGTTGTCATTACATTTAGATAATAAAGTAAATTGTCTATTATTTAGTAGAATTAGGATTACAGCCAAATTTAATGTTCCTAAACAATTTCCAATCTACCGCTTTTAAGATAGTTTAGAAAGATTAAAAGGTTATTTAACCATTTTCTAATATTTTATGGTTGCAGAAATCATTAATTTACTAGCATATAAAACCGGCTCCCATTTTCCTGTAAAATTTTTTATCCAAACATTCCTATTATTAAAAGATTCATTTTTTTTTCTGCTTTTAAATGCAATTAAAGGATTATAGCTTATTTTTTTACCTTGTTTAATATTTCGAAACTTTGAATTAAAAGGCATTTTTAGCAATTCTACAGATACAAAGAAATCTCTTTCCTTAATATAAATTTTATATTTTTCTAAATTTATTATTGAACGTCTTTCCCGAGATACCACCTCAATTGCACTATCTATTAAAGGGTTCATTGGTGCTCCGGTCAGGGAATCAACGTAGTAAATTCCTAATCTAAAAATACATTTGTCAGAATCAATAAAAGGCAAAAAATATCTACATATTTCCACTTCTTTTAATAAGAAATTGGATGTATCTGAATGAAAATATTGAGCTAATTTGTCATAATAATTCTCTCTTCTAATATAAGCCGTGCCGCAATTTGAAAAGTAATTTAAAAATTTAATAATTGGTTTTGGTTCACTATTGAACAGTAATTTGTTAGAGGCTTTTGAACTTTCCTTTAAAATAAAATTATTTGTAAAGAACAAATTAATTAATGCGGCTTTTAAATTTTTAAGACCGATAGGCCTTATAACAATTGAATGCTTTAGTTGTTAATCTGCAGTTATCACATCCAAATGCCCAGTTGAACTGAAGCTTATATTTAAATAAAGCAAAATAAAAACTTTTAATGTAAACATCTTTATCAAATTTGAAGGTGAACAAATATTTTATAGTAATTCTTATTTTACCTCAAAATAGCTAGTTGCATTTCCTGTATTTAATTTCAAATGCGATAATTCTATTTTTAAATTTTATCCATTTATTGTTTTGAACATCATAAATGAAAGATTCATTTTGGCTTTTGTTTATCCCTCCTTTTATTATTCCGCCATATGATATAATAGTTGTATCTGCCCCTCGATCTGTCAAAACTTTTTGATTCCAGGAAAATTTTTTATCAATAACATATTGAATTGATATGAATATTCCATTTTTTGGTGAATATAAATTTAGGCTGTCCAGATTTATAGTTTGCTTTCCTTGTTTTTTGGGAAAAAAGATTAACGGTTTTGAAAGTAATGGATTTCCGGGAATTTGTGATAAACTGTCAAAACTATAAATCATAACTATGAATGGCGCTAATATCGTAGAGTCAGGGCTCTGTAGCGATTTTTCCAACCAAAATGAAAACGTTTCTATTTTAGAATTGCTTGGTAAATCTTTAATCAATAATGCATAAGGTTTTGTGATTTCGGAATAAGTCCAATTAATACCAACAAATCCGTTAAATAATTTTCCTGGTTTTAATCCATTTTCTAAAAGAAAAGTATTTCCTTTTTTACACTTAAAAACGAAAACTTCAGGTAAAAATTTATGTAAAAGGAATAATTCCACTATTTTTTCCTCTTTTTTATTTACAAAACTTACATCTTTATATCCGGCATAAGAAATTAATATACTGTCTCCAAAGTTCCCATAAAGAAGTGCCTCACCGTATTCATTCGCTGAAAAAAAATGATTGCTTGTTTTATTTATTATTGAAGCGTATGGAAGCGCGAATTTTTCCTCACCTGAAATAATTTTAATTTTTGACTGGCAAAAAGAAAAAATAGGAAGCATAATAATTTCTAAAAATATAAACCACCTTTTATTGTACATTAAAATATTTTTTTAAAAAAAGCAGCACCGTTACGAAATCGTATCGGTGCCATAATAATTTCTAGTTTTTAGGACAATCACCGTAAGTCATTACAGTATCATCATTTAAAGTTGTATTTGTTAATGTCCAGAAGACATAATGTTTGCAGGCTGTTCCTGAATAATGAATGCATTTTCCTGGGTTGTAAATATCCTCTATCCACCTGTCTACTTTAATGCCACATTTTTTACCAATGAAAGGTATCTTATCCTTTTGAGCATATTCTGGTTCATTTATTCCAAAAGGTGTCAAGTCCATAAAAGTAAACAAATCAAAAATCTTCTTCCAACATGTCAATATTAATCTTATTCATTTTCATTTCATCTAAAATTTCAGAAATTAATTTGTCATATATTTCCGCATCTAAATTTTGTTCTTTAACAATGTAGAGGAAGTTTTCATCGCTACTTATTTTCAATAATATATCGCTAATTTGTAACATTCCATTTTGATCGAAATAGCCCATATAAGGATCTTCTTCCATTTTTGACATTGTAAAGTTTGAACTAAATTTTTGTTTATACGTAATTATATCGGGAACATTTCCTGATAATTTTTATCTCTTGAAGATAGTTTTCTCTCAGTTATTTTCAAGAGTAAAGTTGTTTGTCAATGCAAAGAATTGAAAATTTTCCAACATTAAGAAAAAGCTTTCCAAAGTTGTCTGTCAAAACGTAAAATTAAAAAAGAGTACTGCTTTAATTACAAATATTCCATGTCTGTTTAACTATTGAAATTTATATTTGATATGTAAAATTTAATGGTTGTTCTTCTAAGGTGTTTTGTCATTTCAAGGATTATATGAAAAATAAAAATGCTTTAAATTTTATTGCTGTCAGTCCGGAAACTTTCAACTAATTTTTTCTGCCGACCGAAACTATTTCATGAGTTTAATATTTATTTTTATTCTGTTCTGTCCTCTGTCATTACAAGAATTAAATGAAATTAAAAAGTGACTTAAATTAAAAGATGCCAAGTCGTAAATTTTCAATTAATTTTTTCCGCCGATGAAAGTATTTAATTAGCAAGGTATTAATTACATAATGTCCTGTTCGAAAAAAATACAGAAGAATGCTGTCTCTAAGGACTGTTTCTAACATTGAAAATTTTTGTTCAATAGAAATTCTTCCGTTGTTTAAAAACTGTCCTTACAAGCCACTTAAAAAAATAAAAACTACTGAAATTTTTGGGTTCTGGGCGCTTGCAGCTAACGGTAAATTGTATGAGTAGTGGCAGGTTGCGTGGTACTTTCCTGTCAAACCGCTGCGCAGTTTGAGTGGGTTACAAACCTTGATATTTAGCACTTTACCTGCCATTACTTATACAAAATGTTGTAGCACGTTTTTATTCATCTTCTTCGTCAAACCACACTTTTTTAATAGAGTGTTGAACCAAAAACATACTTCCATCTCTCTCGTAAATGAAACGAACATTTTCATTTTTCAAATCAAAAATCATGTAATATTTGTTCCCAACATCACTGACAACGTCAAACTCATACCTTTCATTTTCTTCATCATACTTCTGCGATTTTATCATGTAGGCAGAAGTAATTGTAGCAGTGGTATGCTTAAACATTGTAAAGTCTTTGTTGAACTCAAAAAATGTAAGTTCTTCGTCATCGGTTGAAAAAATCGACCATTCTTCTTTTTCTTTATCCCAAATTCCATCTTGTCGGAAATTTGTCGAAATGTTCATTTGAGCGAACACACTGATTGACATGAAAGTCAAAAGGCAAATTGTAATTAGTCTAAGTTTCATAAGCATTGGTTTTATTCGAATATTTTATCATACCATTCGTCAACATCTTCTCTTATTAACTCATGATATTTGTAAATTATTAAAGCAAGTTCAAATTCTGCTCTTTTTGATTTGTATTCATTTACTGTGAAGTAACCATAAAAATTTCCTTCTTTATCAACAACAACGGGAGGGTCATTAGAATAAGAATTCCACGGTGAATAGGAATTATATTCATTTCCATATGTTCCATATTCATTCCAAATGCAGTTAGAGTTATAACTATTGCCATATTTACCATACTCATTCCAGATAGAGTTTTGGTCATAACTGTTACAATTCAAGCAGCCTAAGTAAACATCATGGTTTTTTCCACCATATAAATGAAGTGTCTGTCCATTGACAATTGTTGTCAAGAAGAAACCTATTAAAAATGTCAAGAGTAGTTTATTCATATTCTGCTGGTTTTTTAATGTGCTACAACGTTTGGGCTTGCTGCAGTGCTGGCTTTCATAGCTTGTCCTGCTGGAACCGAAGCCCAATTTATAAATAAAATGTTGAAGTTTTAAACAAATGTTGAGTAACATTCCGTCTCCTCGAACCAATGCCCAACAAAGATAAAATGATGAACACTTTATTCGTCCGCCAGCATTGTAGCAAGCCAATGTTGGCTGCCGGTTTTCGGATTTTCTCAACAACTATTTGTCAATAATTTTAATTGACAATGTCCCCCAATCTATTTGCATATTTTGCTTATTATGTCCTTTTACTTCTATGGTAACAATTCCTCCAGGTCTCAGCCTCTCAAACTTTTTCCTGCTTTCAAAAGTAAATTCATTATTTGATAAATTAATAACTATCATTTCACTCGTATAGTTTCCTTCTCCGATATAAACTGTCGCAGATTCAATCGTAAACCATGAATAATTTGGAGTAATCTTTTTGCTTTTTAAAAGTTCATCTTTTGTAATAAGTAAAACAGAGTCTGTACACTTTATGTTATCAAGACACAATTTGAAGTCTTTTATTGTCAACTGTGATTGAGCTGTATGTGTGCTCAAAGAAAATAATAAAATAAGCTTCAATAAATTAATCATGTTAGGTATTTAAGGGCTTCGTCTAACTGGCAGCCAACGGCCGGGGCTTTATGCAGGTGGGGATTAGTATTCCTTCAGCCCAACCGACGGTCTACCCATTTTTTATTTCAATGCTGAAAGTATGAATAAACGTTGACAGTAAAATGTCTGCCTACCGCTGCCCAACAAAGAACTACTTCCGAACAAGTTCCGTCCCGCCCCACTTGCATAAAGCCCTTGTTACATGCGGTTCAGTTTTTGTCCCAGTTCTGTCTCA
>JAFDXB010000193.1 GCA_018268175.1 Bacteroidota bacterium
AAAATTATAATATCTCAACATTATCCAACAGTTTTAAGTTTTTATGAACCATTAAGGGATTAAGGTAAAAATTATCATATCTCAACATTATCGAATTGTTTTAAGTTTTTATGAAACATTAAGGGATTAAGATAAAAATTATAATATCTCAACATTATCGAATTGATTTTAAGTTTTTATGAACCATTAAGGGATTAAGATAAATCCAACAGTTTTAAGTTTTTATGAACCATTAAGGGATTAAGGTAAAAATTATAACATCTCAACATTATCCAACAGTTTTAAGTTTTTATGAACCATTAAGGGATTAAGGTAAAAATTATCATATCTCAACATTATCGAATTGATTAAAGTTTTTATGAACCATTAAGGAATTAAGGGGTTAAGGTAAGTTGGACGGGATCGCTTACTTAAGAGGTGAAATATTTATAGAAATTTAATTTATAGCAATTGCGGAGGCAGTTTACATTTATAAAAAAAGCCGCCGGAATTCCGGCGGCTTGATCCATGTGTGATGAAAGGGATTATTTTATAATTACCTGGCGTAATGTTTTCGATCCTGCCTCAACGTTGGTAAGGCGGATAACATAATGACCTGCTGCCAACTTGCCAATTTTCAACATTTGTGTAATTGAACCGCTAACATTTTCAATCTTGTTCTCAAAAACAATTTGGCCGATATTATTTATCAATTCAGCTTTATAATTACCTGATGGCATTGCGGTAAAGTTAACATACAACACACCGTTTGTAACAGGGTTAGGGTAAATCTTAATCTCACCTTCATTTACAAATTCAACTTTAACAGCCCTGCTATAAACCACACTTCCGTTTGAAGAAATGGCCTTCACTCTGTAATATGCCGCAGGGCCTGATATTGCTGCAAGATCATTTTTTGAATAATCTGCATTGCCATTTTGAGTATTAACAGGATAAGTAGTTACAACACCGTTGAAATTGACATTGTCATTGCTTCTTTCAAGTTCATATTTTTCAACTTGAAATTGATTTGCAACCTTCCATTCAACTGCAACTGTATTATCAGGGCGCCTTCTGCCGCCAACTTCTACAAATTTTACAGGATCTAATTCAGCTACTTTTTTAAATACAATCATGAAACGTGCTGCTGCATTTGATCCGGAAGCAGAACTGATTGTAAACCTGATTTGAGTTTTATTTTCAAGGCTTATATCGGTGTATGTCCTTAAATACGAATCATACAAGTATGCCTTTAAACCTTGGTTGCTCATAAGGGCGGGACGAACTTCCATGATGTAATCCATATTCTTCATTTGTCCCATGTTAAAGAAGATGGTATCATTAATTTCAATATTATTTCTTCTTTCTACAGAAAGGAGTTTTCCGTTTCTAAGCATTCCGAAGTTCACACCAAAGTTGCCAAGTTTTGGAGCATCCAGTTCATCAAGAGCGTTGCTGTAAGATTCATCAAACTGGCATGTAACACCATCAAGCAAAATCTGTTCGCCGTTAACAATGCCGATAATATTTGTCCTGATTTCTTTTTCAGTAAACCGCGAAGCTCTGTAAACGAGGTTGCTTCCGCCCACTTTTGCATTTTCATTGAATGATACGTGGCCGTGTCCTCCAGCCGGAGCGCTGCTCCTCATAATAATTGCCTGACCGCTTTCAATTGTGTTTTTAATATCTCCACCGTTGCCGTAGCTTCCGCCACCCGGCGTTACATGGTAGTTGCCATCAAGGCCTTTTGTGAATACCTGATAACCGCCAAGGCCGTAGGCCGAATTGACATTTGCGTTCGTTAATTGAGGATCCCACACGTAGAACATATCAGCCATATTTGTTCTGCTAACACCAGTGCTTGTCATATCAATTGCAGATGCATACGGGTTGCCGACAGATTCAAATTTGCCGCCTTCAACAGTTATGTTAGCCGGTGGATTAGCAGGGCTGTACAAATATCCTTTTGTTCTTAATACTGTTGGTTTTGCAGGAGCATTTGATGTAATCACGCTCCTGTCGCCTCTTACAAATAAAAGATAGCCTTTAGGATTAGTAATAGGTAAGGTTTTAGTATTTGCAACTCCATCCCAGTTGTTTGTATTTGCATTATAGGTTTTCATAGTGCCTCCGGCAGAAGTATAAACATCGAAGCCCATTGCTACTGCGTTTGGCATATGGCCTGTAATCATTGTACCATAACCGGGTTTATTGTTTTGGTTAGGGAATGTTGAACCTTCCTGCCATGCATTATTTATGGTTTGGCTGCCTGTTGTAGGAACGGCAAGTAATTGCCAGCCTTTTCCATGCTGGCCTGCTCCTGTACCGGAATGAATATACCTTTCAACAGTAACCTTACCATTTATTTTTTTACCTGTAAGATTGCCAACCCATGCTGTATTTTCAGAAGTGGATTTCATTGTAAGGTTATCATTTGTGGTAAAGTTTTTACCTGAAGCGCTAAATGTTAGTGAGCCGTAAATATCAAGTTCACCATTTAATGTAACGCCTGCTGTACTTGAGTTTGACACTATAAGATGGTTAACTGAATTATTCATGAAAGTAAGTGCATTCAGTGTTTGGCCTGATGTACCGGTAAGTTCAATTGTTCCGGTTGCAGCATTAATATTGTCTGATGACGTTAATGTTCCTCCGATTTTTAGAGTTGCATTCGAAACAGTTAGCATAGCATTCGGTTGTACCAAAAGGTTGTTAACATTAACGGTAGTAGTTATAACAGGATAAAGTGCTGAAGCTACTTGTGGAATTGTAATAGTGTTACAATCTGTTGACGGCATTGTGTTGCCACTCCAGTTTTGAGGATTGTTCCAGTCGGTACTTACATTTCCCACCCAAACGTTTTTAACATCTGCTATTCCCACATTTGAATATACCGATCCACAAGATCCGTACTGAACAAGAGCTCTGCATTGAACAGTTCCTGTTATTCCGGTAAGAGTTTGATTAAGACCGGTACCGCTTAATACAGTCCATGTTAATCCATTGTCATCTGACCTTTCCCACTGAAGAACTGTTCCGTTATGGCCTGAAAGCGAAACTGTGGCGCTGTTTCCTGAACATACAAGAACAGTGCTTACACTTCCGCCGTTAGGCGCTTGCCCTATAACAATTGTTCCACCGGCAGATGCACCTGCGCAAGTTCCGGTTGTAGTAACTGTATAGTTAAATGTACCTTGAATTGTTGATGATCCGCTTATAGTAAAATAGCCTGCTGAATATGTTCCTGTAATTCCTGCAGGTAAACCTGAAACTGTTGCACCTGTTGCAGTTCCGCCTATGGCGAAAGTAACTGCAGAAATATTGCCACCATTACAAACAGATTGGGAAGCTGTACCTGAATAAAGGCTTACTATGCCGGACTGGATTGTAATTGTTCCGGTTGCTACTGCTTGTGCACAGGTTCCGGTTGTTGTAACCGTGTAATTATACACTCCGGCAATATTTGATGTACCACTGATTGTAAATATACCTGCTGAAACGCTGCCTGTGATACCTGACGGTAACCCTGAAACGTTTGCAGAAGTTGCACCACCGCCAAGGCTGTAAGATATAGATGTAATTGCAGTGCCTGCACATACTTGCTGGTTATTTGTTCCTGCTGCTGAAGTAAGTGTAATTGTTGCAGACGGATTAACATTTATCACTCCGGTCATGTTTACGCTATTGCAAGCACCTGAAGATGTAACTGTGTAATTGTATGTTCCTGCAATTGTTGGAGT
>JAFDXB010000194.1 GCA_018268175.1 Bacteroidota bacterium
AAAATCTAAAATCAAAAATCAAAAATCGTAAATCGTAAAAATTTAAAATTAAGAAAACCTCCTCTTCACCAAATGATCAAATTGCTTTACCACAGGATTTGATTCATTCCATCCTAATTTTAATTTAAGTTCACGTCTGATCCAGTATTCCGCTTCAGCAAGAATTGCAAAACCGTTAATTGTTTTTATACTCCTGTCGTACATAGTTTCGTCCCCCCGAAATAACTCCCGTATAAATAAAAATTTATCATTTAAGCCAATTGCTTTTCGTAAATCCTTTATTGCTGTTTCCTGCAAAGTGTCACTCAACTCGGTTTTGGATTGTTTTAATTTCTCATTTAATGAATTATCAGAAATTTCTTCCTGAACTACCGAAGTAGCTGGTTTTATTTGCTGCTGACTTAAAGTAGGTGTGTCTTCAATCGGGTCGAAACGTAATTCAGGCTTGTTATGTGCACTCATCTGAATCCGTATGTCTGCATTTCTTTTTATTTCTTCAAGTTCTGCTTCAACTTCCGCAGTATCAATTTTTAGTTCTTTCACAATTTTTTCCTGATTATCAGTTTCAGGTTCTTGCTTAATTTTTACCGGAGCGATATGTATGGCAGCTCCTTTTTTAACTCCTGTTTTTGGTTGAATATTTATTAAATGGCTAAGTTCTGATTGCAGCATTTGCACCGTTAACAATAGCTCATCAGCAGGTAATTTTTTATCTAATTGTTCTTTCAACTTTGTAACAAGTGTTTCCACACGTTCCATAAACCGTTTTTTATCTTTTGATAATCTGATATTTTGTTTTGCCTATTGATGCAAATCTGCAATCTTTGCAGGAAGGCTTAAAGTTAAAACACATTTTTTAAAACTTACATTAATGTTTATTGAACCCGGTTTTAAAGGGGAAAAAAGAGGATGGATTGAAGTAATATGTGGAAGCATGTTCAGTGGAAAGACAGAAGAGCTTATCCGTAGGCTAAAACGCGTAAAAATTGCAAATCAAAAAGTTGAAATTTTTAAACCTGAATTTGATTCACGGTATGATAAATTGAATATAGTCAGCCACGATACTAACAGTATCTTATCAACTCCTGTGGAACATGCTAATCAAATTATTTTATTGTCAAGCGATGTTGACGTGGTTGGTATTGATGAAGCACAGTTTTTTGATGAGGGAATAGTTGATGTTTGCAAAACATTATCCGGGAAAGGAATTAGAGTTATTGTTGCCGGTCTTGATATGGATTTTATGGGAAACCCATTCGGGCCAATGCCAAGCTTACTTGCAATTGCTGATTACATTACAAAACTTCACGCAATTTGTGTTAAATGCGGAAATATTGCAAGTATCAGTTACCGTAAAGTTGCAGATGAATCTCAACTTTTGTTAGGTGAAAAAGACTTATATGAACCTCGTTGTCGCACTTGTTGGAGTAATAAATCTCTTTGATCATGCTCAAACGCACAATGGCACTATTGAAAAAAGATATTTTGCTGGAATTACGGCAAATGCACATTATTTATGGCATTCTTCTTTACATTGCCTCTACCGTTTATGTGTTGTTTTTATCACTTCAAGATAGTCCATCATCAAATACATGGAACAGCTTATTTTGGGTAGTTCAATTATTTGTTTGTGTAAATGCAGTTGCAAAAAGTTTTCTTCAGGAAAGTAAAGGCAGGATGTTGTATTTCTATTCAGTGGCTTCGCCGAAAGAATTTATAATTTCCAAACTTGTATTTAATGCCATATTAATGGCGGTAATGACAAGTGTAAGCCTGATATTATTTTACATTTTTCTTGATAATCCTGTTTCTGATGGATTAAAATTTTTTGGTATTGCTATGCTCGGAGGTTTTAGTTTAAGCCTTGTATTTACGTTGATGAGTGCTATCGCTGCCAAGGCACAACAAAATTCGGCACTTATAGCAATTCTCGGTTTTCCGGTTATACTTCCCACCTTACTTTTAATTCTCCGTTTAAGTAAGGCAGCATTTGCTGAAGTTTTTAGGGAGGGCGCAGTTTTACAACTTGCCGGGCTTGTTTTGTTAATGGATATTTTAGTTATTGCATTAGCTTTAATATTATTTCCTTTTCTGTGGAAAGAATAATTATAAGTCAGAATTAAAAGTATCTCCTTGAGATAAATCGCCTGTTTCGAAACCCTTTTTAAACCAATACATTCTTTGCGCTGCGGTTCCGTGAGTAAATGCATCCGGCACAACAGTTCCTGTAGCCTGCTTCTGAAGTATATCATCGCCAATAGCATGCGCTGCAGTTAAAGCTTCTTCAATGTCCTGATCATTAATTACGTTCTTCATTTTTTTATCATAGTGTGCCCAAACACCTGCATAAAAATCAGCTTGTAATTCAAGTTTCACAGAATATTTATTGTATTCTTTTTCGCTAAGTTGTTGCCGAAGTTTTTCCATTTTTGCTGATGTACCCATCAGATATTGTATATGGTGCCCAACTTCATGTGCAACCACATAGGCCATTGCAAAATCGCCGGAGGCACCGAACCTGTTTTTTAATTCCTCTGCAAAAGATAAATCTATATAAACATCATTATCTGCAGGGCAGTAAAAAGGCCCGGATGCAGAACTTGCCGCGCCACACGCAGATTGTGTTGATCCTCTGAAGAGTACTAGGGTAGGTTTTGAATAGGTTTCACCGTGATCAGCAAAAATTTTGTCCCATACATCCTCAGTATCTGCAAGTACAACTTTTACAAATGATGCTCTTTCATCATCAGCAGCTTTTTGCTCAGAAGTCATTTCTTGCTGATTGCCGGGAATAACCTGCTGAAGATCGTTCATATTAATATTTCCATCCCCTAAAAAGAGGTTGAAGATGATAAATATAACTCCAACAATTCCTCCGCCTGCTGCTAGTTTCCCTCCCGAAATACCACGGCGGTCATCTACATTTGAACTTTCACGTCTTCCTTTCCAAAGCATAATTTAATTTTTATAAAGTTATTATATGAATTTCATAGTTTTTAGTTCGATACATTTTTTTTGAGTTATATCACTTTACAGTACCTTTGCGCCACTTAAACATCCCTTAGTGCGAAAATACTGGTGGAAAATATTATCAATAATTCTTCTTACATATACATTTTTAGGAGGGTTTTTATTTGATGTTCCACGGCTGTTTATTCTCAACGAAACAATAAGAAATCTTTATTTCCATGTATGTATGTGGTTTGGAATGATGATTTTATTTATTGTGAGTTTTATTTACAGTTTAAAATATTTAAACAAACCTTCAATTAAAAACGACATTTATGCAAGCAATTTTGCTGCCACCGGTTGTTTTTTAGGAGTTCTTGGCTACTTAACCGGGGTTATTTGGGCTAATTATACATGGGTTACAGATCAACAGCAATCACTTGCTGCAATTTTAAAAGAACCTAAACTTATTGGAGCTGCAATTGCTCTTCTTATTTATGGTGCTTATTTTGTTTTAAGAGGATCTTTCTCTGACAACGATAAAAAAGCTCGTGTAAGCGCAGTATATAATATTTTCGCTTTCGCGATGCTGTTTCCAAGTATTTGGATAATTCCCCGTATGGTCGGCAGCCTTCATCCCGGTGCACCGGGAAGTGAAAGCGGAAACCCTGCTCTTAATTATAATGATATTGACAGCAGGCTTCGACTTGTGTTTTACCCTGCAATAATTGGTTGGACGCTTGTTGGGGTTTGGATTTCATCGCTTCGTATAAGGCTTCAACTTTTAAGAGAAAAAATACTCAATAATTAATTTAAAGAATGAAGAAATCAGGATTTTTTTTATCGGCCATGTTCTTGTGTATCATAGCAAAGGCACAGGATAAGCCGGAAATGGCAGATGTAATGAGAAGCAATGGTAAAATTTATGTAGTAGTTGCAGTTTGCCTCCTCATACTTTTCGGATTGTTTATTTATCTCTTTATCTTAGACAGGAAAATATCAAATCTCGAAAAAAACAATAACCAATAAATATTAACAACCCTGGCAACAGGACAAACTCAATAAATATGTCATCACAACAACCTTACAGTTTTTTTAAAAGCGTTGAAAAAAGTTTTGATAAAGCAGCAAAGTTCACTAAATGGGACAAAGGGATTTTGCAACAAATAAAGGCATGTAATAATATACTAAAACTAAAATTTCCATTAAAAAGAGATAATGGAGAAATTGAAGTGATTGAGGCTTACCGTGTACAGCACAGCCAGCACAAAACTCCTTGCAAAGGTGGTATCAGGTTTAGTGATGAAGTTAATCAAGATGAAGTTATGGCACTTGCTGCTCTTATGACCTACAAATGTGCAATTGTAAATGTGCCTTTTGGTGGTGGCAAAGGTGGAATAAAAATCAATCCTAAAAATTATAGTGTTTACGAACTTGAAAAAATCACTCGTCGCTATACTCATGAACTTGTAAAGAAAAATTTTATCGGCCCGGGCATTGATGTTCCGGCACCTGATTATGGTACAGGGGAAAGAGAAATGGCATGGATTGTTGATACTTATGCTTCATTGAAACCGGGCGATATTGACGCTGCCGGCTGCGTAACAGGTAAGCCTGTGTCTCAGGGGGGTGTTCGGGGAAGAAGGGAAGCTACAGGTTTGGGCGTATTTTTTGGCATTCGTGAAGTTTGTAATATGCCCGACGTAATGAAAGATCTTGGACTTGAAGTTGGAATTAAAAATAAAAGAGTTATTGTTCAGGGTTTAGGAAATGTAGGCTATCATACAGCTAAATTTTTCAGAGAAGGTGGAGCAAAAGTTATCGCTATTTCAGAATATGAAGGAGCAATAATGAACGCTGATGGGTTAAATGAAGAAGAAGTTTTTCAACACAGAAAAAAGACAGGTTCGATATTAAATTTTCCAGGTGCAACTAATTTCACAAATACGGCTGATGCTCTGGAAGCAGAATGTGACATTTTAATTCCGGCTGCTTTAGAAAATGTTATTAATGGTGAAAATGCCCCTCGCATCAAAGCTAAAATTGTTGGTGAAGCAGCTAATGGCCCGTGCACTCCTGAAGCTGATGAAATTTTTATTAAGAATGGTATTCTATGTGTCCCAGATATGTATTTAAATGCAGGCGGTGTTACTGTAAGTTATTTTGAATGGTTGAAAAATCTTAGTCACGTTCGCTATGGCAGAATGGAAAAGAGATTTACAGAAAATATAAATACAAGTATAATAAGTGAAGTTGAACATTTAACTGGCAAGCCTGTCAGCGATCAAGCAAGAAAAGTAATTTTACATGGCCCTGAAGAGGTTGATTTGGTACACAGCGGCCTTGAAGAAACTATGATTGCCGCTACCCGTGAAATAATGGAAATTTGGAGAGGAAACAGTGAAATACCGGATATGCGGACTGCTGCTTATGTGTCTGCTTTAAATAAAGTAGGTACAAGCTATGCGGAGTTAGGTATTTTCCCATAGTAATTGTAAAAACATTAATAAAAAAACTGTCGTTTCACGGCAGTTTTTTTTGTTACTTTCTTAAATAAAACCCTTCTAAATCCGCCATATTCCGCGTCATCCGCCCAATCTGCGTTCTTAATTCTGCATTAGCAGAATGTTTTAATAGTCCATTAAAAAACTTATAAGAAAATCCTTTTAAATACTTCAATCCCTTTCTGCATAATCCGGGAAAACCTCAATTTCTTTTAACCTGTTTTCTTCCTTTTCAAATCCAAAGCAATCCAACCCGTTAGTTATAATCAA
Organism: Bacteroidota bacterium; assembly: GCA_018268175.1. GTDB lineage: Bacteria > Bacteroidota > Bacteroidia > Chitinophagales > Chitinophagaceae > Ferruginibacter. The sequence goes on from JAFDXB010000194.1 coordinate 5,724, forward strand.
GTATTTAGCATTTACCTTCATATTATATCTTAAAACCTGCATCAACACATCATCAGTTAGAGAAACGCTCATTTTTTTGCATTCAATTACAATAAACGGCTCATTATTTTTATAACATACTATGTCAAATCTTTTTGATAAATCTCCAACTTTTATTTGCCTTTCAACTGCTATAAGCGATTTAGGATAACCCACCTTATGAATAAGATATAACAATAAATTCTGCCTCACCCATTCTTCAGGCGTAAGTAAAACCCATTTTTTCCTATTGATACAAAATATCTCTTCTTTGATTCCATTTCTTATTTGTGGCTTGTGTTCCGGGTAATTTATTCGGATCATCCGACAAATATATAGTTTACATTTTTTAGCGAATGACTCTATTACAAATTAAATAATTGCAGATATCATCTGCCTTCGACAAAATAATTTTACTTTTTTCTATTCTCTCTTTTGAGTATGGCGGTAACTCGTTATCGTTACGGTATTTTATTATATCTTGAATAAATTTTTCAATAATAACTGAATCACATTTACTTGAAATTTTTGAATCGAATCCTTTTATTCCTAATACCCAAACGTCTGTATATTCCTGTTTTTTATTAAAAAGTGATGGGATTTTTGTAGTTAATTTTATGAAAGTTTCTTTTGACGTAATAAATATTAAAGTTGCTCTAGAGAAACTATAACTTGCTTGAGCGAACTGATAAGTGCCATATTCTGCACTATCTATTTTTTTATAATAATCAACAATTTCCAACTTGATGTTTTGCGCAAGTATGCTATATGACGTAAAGTAAAGAACAATAAAAATTATAATTTTCATCATCTGATAACCAATTTGTAAAATAAAAACCTCTTTGAATTTTACAAAGAGGTTCAAATTTAATAATTAAAAAGAGCAAACATCTGTTTTACCTTAATTCGTGGCGGCATCAGCATTCAAATTACCCCATCCTAACCTACTATTCCTTGAAGGATAATTTGCACTTGTAGTAATTAATTTATTTAAAATTTGATCTCTGCTGTAGTAAGGAAATTTACTCCATACTAATGCCGCAATACCGGCTGCAGTGGCAGTGGCAACCGACGATCCCCCAACTGTTGCAGGAATGTCACCGGACATTGATAATGTTAAAGGATGCCTTTCATTAGAAGCCTTCTCCATAACAATAGTAAAGTCAGTTTCGGAACCATCATGACAAGTAGTACATGTTGTTGTAAAGCTATTATCTCTAACTCCGGTTACTGCATTAACTTCTGCCATTGTTGCCGGAAATATTACGCCATACCACCCTGCAGTCCACCCAAACGAAGTTCCTGCAGCGCAGAATATTAATTTGCCCTTGCCATAAGCGTATTTAATTGCATCTTTAATTTGAGAACTACTTGTTATACGGCCCATGCTCATACTAATTATTTTTACATCAGTTCTCCCACCTGCAATTGTAAAAGCATCTGATACTCCTTTAGCCTCCCTGCTTTCATCTATAAATACATCCGAACTTGCCCTGCAAGTAACTAGGCTTGCATTATAAGCAACACCACATGAATTGCCATCTGTTCCGCGGGGAGCAGCACAAGCTCCAGCCATTGCTGTTCCATGTCCACAACCATCATCCGGAGTTTCAACAGGCCCGGTATTTATCCATAAAAATGTTTCTCTAGGAAGCGTAACCAACTTCTCAATCGTTCTGCCAGAAGATTGACCCTGATTAAATGAAGATCCTAAATTTTCCTGGTCATATTCGGCACCGGTATCAACTATAAATACCTTTACACCTGCCCCTGTTGATTTTGACCAGGCATTTGGAATTTTATGGTAAGCATAATTCCATGATTGTTTCGACTGTGGGGCAATAACAGTATAATCAACATTCTGTACTAAACCAAATGTTGGTTCGTTACTGCACCCACTACTGCTCATTATTTTCTGAGCATCAGTCCGTGGCTCATATCCTAATGGCTCGGCATACCTTACCAAATTACTGTTTCGTAAGAGCTCAAGGGTTTTATAACTTCTTACTCTAATATTAATCACCGGCAGAACATCTTCTCCCCAAGGAATTATTGATTCTTTTGTAACATCACTGTGAAGTTTTTTCTCTTCCTGAACAATCATATCTATAAGCGTGTTTTTTGCGGCAACCCATTCAGCAGAATTTATATCTATTAAATGAAGCCTGTCCTCAACATTTCTCTCCCCTGCAGGTTTATACCCTACCGATAAAATCTCATCACTTTTTAACAAAGCGCTCCACACAAAAGAAATTGATTGATTATTCCAGTTGAATTCTCCGGTTTGCCTAACCTGCGACCTAATTTCAATATCCATTTTGCTTTCAGAAAACAATTCCGGCCCTTGCGCTTCTTCAACATTTTTCTCAATTGTTTTTTTACAGCTCACAACCAAGCCTGCCACTGCTAATAAAAGAAAATATTTTTTCATAAATGATAATTTTCATTCAAATTAGGAATATATTTTACACTTTGATTAACAAATCATGAAAAATACCCATTTATTTCCCCTTTATAGTTATGAATTATTAATTTAAAATGAAAGTTGTAAATTCGCAAACAAAAAAATGAAGAGCAAAGAGGAAATAGTAGAAAACTGGTTACCACGATATACAGGACAGAAATTAAAAGATTTTGGAGAATATATTCTTCTTACAAACTTTGCTCACTACGTTGAAATGTTTGCTGAATGGCATAATGTTCCCATAATCGGTTTAGACAGGCCAATGCAGTGTGCAACTTCCGATGATATAACAATAATAAACTTTGGGATGGGAAGCCCCACTGCCGCAACTATCATGGATCTTCTCACAGCAATAAACCCAAAAGCAGTTCTGTTTTTAGGTAAATGTGGAGGTTTAAAGAAACGAAATAAAATAGGAGATTTAATATTGCCCATTGCCGCTATCCGCGGAGAAGGAACAAGTAACGATTACTTTCCACCGGAGGTGCCGGCATTACCCGCTTTCGCACTTCAAAAAGCTATATCTACAACAATACGCGACCATGAATGTGATTACTGGACCGGCACATGTTACACAACAAACCGGCGCGTTTGGGAACATGATGAAACATTTAAAGAATATCTACAGCAAATTCGGGCTTATGCAATAGATATGGAAACAGCTACAATTTTTACAGTAGGATTTTTTAATAAAATTCCAACAGGAGCACTTCTACTTGTAAGCGATTCGCCAATGGTTCCTGAAGGTGTAAAAACTGAAGCAAGCGATAAATCTGTTACAGCAAAATTCGTAGATACACATTTAAAAATTGGAATAGATTCACTTAAGCAGCTTATAAATGACGGACTTACAGTTCGCCACTTGAAATTTTAACTCTGATATAAAATAATTTATTGCTTGCGCAAAGAATTTATTATCTTTGCGCACTTTTAGTCATGCCGTAACATGATATTTTGACAATTAGCTTTGCCAGGGCATGATAATTTAAACCCGCTTCTGCATGAAATTATCTCAATTTAAATTTGACCTTCCTCTAAACCTTATTGCCCAAAACCCAACAAAAAAACGTGAAGACAGCCGGATGATGGTTGTTCACCGCAAAACAGGCGAAATTGAAAACCGCAATTTTCGTGATATACTGGAATATTTCGATGATAAAGATGTTTTCGTAGTTAACAACACTAAAGTTTTTCCCGCCCGTATGTACGGCCGAAAAGAAAAAACAGGTGCTAAAATTGAAGTTTTCTTACTTCGTGAACTTAATAAGAATAATAAACTTTGGGATGTAATTGTTGACCCCGCAAGAAAAATAAGAGTTGGAAATAAACTCTATTTTGGCGAAAATGATGAGCTTGTAGCAGAAGTTATTGACAATACAACAAGCCGCGGCAGAACAATAAGATTTTTATGGGATGGGCCCGAAGATGAATTCCGCAAAATGCTTGAATTTATGGGAGAAACTCCTCTTCCTAAATATATAAAACGTAAGCCCGACGAGGAAGACAGAGAAAGATACCAAACCGTTTATGCAAAACATGAAGGAGCGGTTGCCGCACCAACTGCCGGATTGCATTTCAGCAAAGAACTAATAAAAAGGCTTGAAATTCAAGGTATCCGCTTTGCGGAAATTACATTGCACACCGGCCTTGGCACTTTCCGCCCTATTGAAGTTGAAGATTTAAGTAAACATAAAATGGATGCAGAATACTACCAGATTACGGAAGCAGCCTGCAATATCGTTAACACTGCAAAGGAAGAACACCACCGTATTTGCTCAATAGGTACAACTACAATGAGAGCAATGGAAACTTCTTACACTGCCCAAAAGTTGCTTAAGCCGTCAGAAGGTTGGACCAACCATTTTATTCATCCGCCATACAACTTTAATATTGCAGATAGCTTGGTTACTAACTTTCATCTTCCTAAAACAAGTTTACTTATTATGGCATGTGCTTTCGCAGGATATGACCTAATGATGGAGGCTTATAAAAAAGCAATAAAAGATAAATACCGTTTCTTTAGCTACGGAGATTCAATGTTGATTATCTAAAAAATACTGAACAATAAAAGTAAAGCTCATCTTTTTGATGGGCTTTTTTGTTGAATTAAGGGTAAAAAAAGGGGCCATGATAGAAATCGCGGCCCGTATTAATCCAATATCCTATGAAAAACCAAAATATAAACGCAGGTTTATTTCTTATTATTGTGCAAACACAAAAAATAATTGAAAAATCTTTATTTCTTGCTTGAAAGTAGCCGTTTTTCTATTTTTGCAGCGCAAAACAATTTAAAGTATGGGAAGAATATTTGAAGTTAGGAAAAGTGCCATGTTTGCCCGCTGGGATAAAATGGCCAAAAATTTCACAAGAATCGGAAAGGAAATAGCTATTGCCGTTAAAGCCGGCGGCCCCGACCCCGACAATAACCCTGCTTTAAGGCGCTGCTACCTAAATGCCAAAGCCTGCAATATGCCAAAAGACAGAGTTGAGGCTGCTATAAAAAGAGCAATGGGCAAGGATATTACAAATTATGAAGAATTAACTTATGAAGGGTATGCCCCTCACGGTGTAGCAGTTTTGGTTGAAACAGCAACAGATAATCCCACCCGTACGGTGGCAAATGTAAGAATGCACTTTACCCGCGGCCATGGTTCTTTAGGAACTAGCGGTAGTGTAGCTTTCACTTTCAACCGCCTCGGCGAATTTAAAGTAAAGAACAATAATATAAATATTGATGACCTGGAATTGGAACTTATAGATTACGGACTTGAAGAAATTGGAGAAGATGCAGATGGAAATCTTGTTATCCGCACTTCATTCTCGGAATTTGGTAATATGGCCAAAATTTTAGAAGAAAAACATCTGGAAGTTATTAGCGCCGAGCTTACAAGAATTCCAACAACTACTGTTGATCTTCCGGAAGATCAGGCAAATGAAGTTTTAAAACTTGTGGACAGCCTTGAGCAGGATGACGACGTTCAAAAGGTATATCACAACCTGAAATAATGCATTCTCACCTTTTTTGCCTTTACATTACCATTCTGAAGGTATAAAACATTTGAAGAACGTTATTTCGTTAGGGTTTTTACACCCATCGGCTGATGAAATGTTAGCGATTTGTGCCTTTTGTTGTTAATATAAAATGTTTATAATAGAGCATGTAGATAATTTGCTGTGTCTTTAAGTCCTGCATTTCTCAACATATTTAGCACCTCAAACTCATCCTGCTTTGGGTTTTTTTTATTCAAAACCATTTCTTTAAAAGCTGCTACTGCCTGTTTTTGATTAAGGTCTATTATGTCGGTTAGAAAATCGTCCGCAGTTTTAGCATTTAGGCTAAAGGATTGCAAATATTCTTCAGGAAAGTGTTTGATATTGTTTGTTACAATAAGATTAGCATTTGTCTTTATTGCTGCAGCCAAAACATGGCGGTCATCTTTATCAGATAATTCTATATGGTTTATTAAGCCTTTGTAATTTTGAACCAAAGCATCAGGGAAAGCTGAATTAGCTTTTGATATCCTTTTATTTGCTTCTTCTACTGAAACTCCTTTCTCTATCATAACTCTTTTCCACTCCTCAAATATATGTTCGCTCCATTTAGGAGTATAAAAATCGTAGTATGCAAACCAAAATAAAATATCCCTGACAATTGCAGGATATACAACATTTGTGTCTAGGACAGCAGTAAATCGAACACTATGAATCATACAAGCCGGTTTCTTCGTCTAAATTCATTATATCAATAATGTTTTGCTTCTGTTGCTCTTTCATTTGTTTTCGATACTTCATAATATCATCAAACTTTATTCTTCTATGCTTGCCAACTTTAGTAAAAGAAATATTTCCATCCTCAAGTAGTTTTACTAAATGAGGTCTTGAACATCCAAGAATTTCAGCGGCAGCTTGAGTAGTTACTTCTGTAGCAATAGGCACAAGAGAAATTAATTTACCTTGCCCCATAGCTTTTAAAATATCTCCTAAAAGCTTTAATGCACTAAGCGGAATCTTAATCTTTTCGTTTGTTTCCTCAATTTCAATTTCAGGCTGCTCGGAATTAAGTTGTTCAATAACAGAAGCTAAAGCATAGTAAGATTCACTTGCAGTCTTCTGGTCAAGCTTTGAAGGTTTTCTTATATGCTCTAATACTTTCATGATTTTTAGTTTTACGTTTCGATACAAAATAAACGAAATAAACGAAACAAACGAAACTTAAATTGGATATTTTAACAAACTCAATGAATTAAAATACATTCCCATCTCCGAAAGGATAAAACATTTGTAGAATTAATAAAATTTTTTCATATCCCGAAGGGATGAAATAATTATAGACCGCAAAAATGCATTTACACCGATGCCGGAGGTATCGTACAAAAATAAAAAACTCAACGACCGAGAATAACAGATATTTCCGAATAACTGTATATAACAACTTTAAGAAGACTTTTCTTCCTTTTCCTTTTTCTTTTCAACCTGTTGCACGCTCTTATTGCCTTCCTCTATTGTTACATCACGAATGGTAACAGCATAACTATTTGGTTTTATAACTCTG
>JAFDXB010000195.1 GCA_018268175.1 Bacteroidota bacterium
ATTGAAACTCACACAGAAATTGTTGTTTCTCCTGAAGATGATGTTGAAGTAAGGCGACTAAAAGTAATTAACCGCTCATCAAAAAGAAGAATTATTGAAATAACCGGTTACACTGAAGTTGTTTTAGCATCGCAGGCATCAGATATGATAGCGCCTGCATTTAGTAATTTGTTTGTGCAAACCGAAATTATCCCACAGCATCATGCAATAATTTGTACCCGGAGGCCAAGATCTCAAAATGAAAAAACTCCTTGGATGTTTCATTTAATGACATGTGAAGGAAAGAAGGCTGAAGAAATTTCATACGAAACAAGCAGAGCTGAATTTATAGGCCGGGATAATACAATAGTTAATCCTAAGGCCTTAAATGTAAACGGAAAATTATCAGGACAGGATGGTTCTGTATTAGATCCGGTTGTGGCTATACGTTATAAAATAATTATTGAACCCGATGAAGTTGTAAACTTTGATATGGTGATTGGAATTGCAGAATCAAAAGAAATTTGCCAATCATTGATAAACAAATACGAGTATAATTCATTTCATAAAGACCGCGTTTTTGAAATGGCATGGTCGCATAGCCAGGTTGTGCTTCGCCAAATTAACGCCTCAGTGGCCGATGCTCAACTTTACAGTATGCTGGCCGGTTCCATTATTTATACCAATTCATCATTCAGGGCAGATCCATCAATACTAATTAATAATCACAGGCAGCAATCAGGATTGTGGGGTTATTCAATATCGGGTGATCTGCCAATTGTTCTTTTAAAAATTGAAAGCCAGGCAAACCTGCAAATGGTTAAGCAAATGATTCAGGCGCATTCATACTGGCGGTTAAAAGGTTTAATTGTTGATTTGGTAATTTGGAATGAAGCACATGATGGTTACCGGCAGGATTTCCAAAATGAAATACTTGCATTAATCCCAATGGAACTTAAAGATCAACAGGGCGGAATTTTTTTAAGGGCAGGCGATCAGGTTTCGAATGAAGACAGAATTTTATTTCAAACTGTGGCCAGAATAATTGTTGCTGATAGTGGTGGCACACTTGAAGAACATATAAAACGTGCCGTTCCGGCGAAATTTCAGATTCAGGCTCTTAATCCGCCGGAGGCGGGAAGGGCAGTTTTAAAAGACCCTTTGCCATTACCTGATGATTTGATTTTTAATAATGGACATGGTGGATTTGCTCCAAACGGAAAAGAATATGTTGTTATTACAAACGATAAAAGCAAAACTCCTGCACCGTGGGTAAATATTATGGCAAATCCTTTTTTTGGAAGTGTGATTTCTGAAAGCGGTTCAGCTTATACATGGATTGAAAATGCACATGAATTAAGGCTTTCGTCGTGGAGTGATGATCCTGTAACAGACAGGACAGGTGAGGCAATTTATATAAGAGATGAAGAAACAGGAAGGTTTTGGTCGCCTTCTCTGCTGCCCGCAGGAAATGAACTTCCTTATATAACAAGACATGGCTTTGGATATAGTGTTTTTGAACATCAGTTTGATGGAATCTATTCAGAATTGACGGTTTTTGTAGATATTGAAGACCCTGTAAAATTTCTGTTTTTAAAAGTGGTAAATAAATCAGAAAGGCCAAGAAAACTTTCAGCAACAGGATTCATTGAATTGGTGTTAGGTGATAATCGGGTTAAAACCGGAATGCATATACGTACAGAAGTTGATCCTGACAGTGGAGCCCTGTTTGCAAAAAATCCATACAATACTGAATTTAATAACCGGGTGGCATTTTTGGATGTTGACTATTTAAAAAAGTCTTATACCGGCGACCGGACTGAATTTATAGGAAGAAATGGAAACCTTAAAAATCCGGAAGCGCTCTCCAAAATAAAATTATCAAACAGGGTTGGCCTTGCAATGGATCCATGTCTTGCAACTCAAATACCCTTCTTCGTTGCACCGCAAGAAGAACAGATTATCATTTTCAGGATTGGTGCAGCACAGGATTCCGGCATGGCAAGTTCTATTGTAAAAAAATACAGAGGTTTGGAAGCTGCAGGCGAGTCTCTTGAAAAAGTAAAAAAATATTGGCAGGAAACTACATCTGCATTAATTGCAGAAACACCGGATAATGCAATTAATTTAATAACTAACGGATGGTTAACTTATCAAACGTTGTCATCCAGATTGTGGGGCAGGAGCGGATTTTATCAGTCCGGTGGTGCATTTGGATTCCGTGATCAATTGCAGGATGTGATGTCGCTGATGCATACACGGCCGGAACTTGCAAAGAAACAAATTTTATTATGTTCATCAAGGCAATTTAAAGAAGGAGATGTTCAACACTGGTGGCACCCACCTGTTGGAAGAGGAGTGAGAACAAGAATTTCAGATGATTATTTATGGCTTCCCTTTGTTACTTCCTTCTATATAAAATATTCGGGCGACCTAAGTATTTTAAATGAATCAACTAATTTTTTAGATGGCCGTCAACTTAATTTTGGAGAAGAATCATATTTTGATTTACCGGTAGATTCACATGTTCCCGCAACTCTTTATGAGCATTGCGTTTTAGCAATAAAGCATGGTCTAAGGTTCGGTGTTCACGGCCTGCCGTTAATAGGCACCGGCGATTGGAATGATGGCTTTGATAAAGTGGGACAGCATGGCAAAGGTGAAAGCGTTTGGCTCGGTTTCTTCCTTTATGAAATTTTAGTTCAGTTTTCAGAAATATCAGTTTTGCATAATGATAATGAATTTGCAAACACTTGTGTTGAGGAAGCAAAAAAGTTAAAGGAAAATATTGATAAATCTGCATGGGATGGTGAATGGTATAAGCGAGCATGGTTTGATGATGGAACGCCATTAGGTTCAAAGGAAAATGAAGAATGTAAAATAGATTCTATTTCACAAAGTTGGTCTGTGTTATCAGGAGGTGGAAATTCCGATTTAGTGCATACCGCGATGGATTCGGCATATAAGTTCCTTGTACAAAAGAAATCAGGAATTATACAATTATTAGAACCGCCTTTTAATAATTCCGCTCTAAATCCGGGATATATAAAGGGATATGTGCCCGGAGTAAGAGAAAATGGTGGACAATATACTCATGCTGCATGCTGGATGATAATGGCATTTGCAGAATTAGGCAACAACGGCCGCGTTTGGGAATTGTTGAATATGATTAACCCTGTAAATCATGGAAAAACAGCGGAAGAGATTGCTGTTTATAAGGTTGAGCCATACGTAATAGCCGCTGATGTTTATGCCGGCAAACAACATGCTGGCAGGGGAGGATGGACATGGTACACCGGATCTGCCGGTTGGATGTATAGAGTAATTACCGAATCATTTTTAGGATTAAAACAGCAAGGGAATAAACTTTTTATAAAACCATGTGTACCTGAACACTGGAATACTTTTAAGATAAACTACAGGTATCAAAATTCAGTTTATAATATAACTGTTAACATTCATAAAAATGGCGGCCTTTCAAAAATTTCTGTAAATAATGTAGAACAAAGTACTGATTATATTTTATTAGAAAATGGTGGGGGAACTTATGAATGTGAGGTAATAATATAGATGTTGAATTTGTTTCGTGTGCCACACAACAAGGCTGTTGTAAATCATCAATCTTCCTTTGCCAATTTTAAATCGGGTTGTGCATACTTATATACTTTAAGATAAATGGTAGTGTTGGTTTGGTTTACACCTTCCATTTCACTTATGCGGTTTACGAAATCAACCAAATGATTATTGTCGCGGCACATTACATCAACCTCAAGATCAAATTCTCCGGAGGTAAGCGCAAGAAAACTTACTTCAGGTAGTTTGGCAATTTTTTTTGCAACCTTATCGCGGAATGTTGCCGGCCTTACAAAAACAGCAATCTGTGCATAGCATCTAAATCCTACTTTCTCCGGATCCACTCTTCCTATTAATTGAATTGCTCCATCTTCAGTTAGTTTATTAAAACGTGTTCTTATCGTTCCAATTGAAACTCCAAGTTTTTCCGCCATTACCGTAAAAGACATCCTTCCATCCTGCTGCAGGAATGACAGAATTTGAAAATCAAGATCATCAAGGTTTGCAGAATTTTTTTTATCGCCCATAAAAAATGCAAATATTTTTTTTGTTGATTGTAAAAATGCATTATTTTTAGTTTTTATCATCTTTATTTACAAAAAATATATCAACTTAAATGAAATACAATGTTGTTCAGAATTACATTAATGGTAAATTTTCCGGCTCTGCCGATAGGTATCTTGATGTTATTTCCCCTTTAGATGGAACTGAATTATCAAAAGTTCCAATGTCGAAAAAGGAAGACCTTGATGCTGCAGTTGCTGCCGCAAAAAAGGCTTTCCCGGCATGGAGCCGAACTACAATTAAAGACCGGGTACAAGTTTTTTTTAAATTCAAAACCCTCCTTGAAAAGCATCTTCAAGAACTTGCAGAATTATGCAGTGAAGAAAATGGAAAGACAATTGGTGAATCTGTTGCCGAAATTGAAAAATGTATTGAGCTTACAGAATTTGCAACATCTCTGCCACAGCTTATAACCGGCGAACTTCTTGAAGTTAGCCGTGGCGTGGAATGCAGAACTGAACATGCACCACTTGGTGTGGTTGCATCTATTGTTCCTTTTAATTTTCCGGCAATGGTGCCGATGTGGACTATCCCAAACGCAATTGCACTTGGAAACTGTATGATAATAAAGCCTTCAGAAAAGGTGCCTCTGAGTTGCGGAAGAATTGCCGAACTTTTAAAGGAGGCCGGATTACCGGATGGAGTTTTTAATATAGTTCATGGCGATGTTGAAATAGTAAATGCAATTTGCGATCATCCTGAAATTGAAGCTGTTTCTTTTGTAGGTTCCACAAAAATTGCTAAAGTCGTTTATCAGCGAGCAACATCAAATTATAAAAGGTGCCTTGCTCTTGGCGGAGCCAAAAATCATCTTATGGTTTTGCCTGATGCTATTCCGTCTATGACGGCACAAAATGTTGCAGCATCTATGAGCGGCTGTGCAGGTCAGCGTTGTATGGCAGCAAGTGCAATGATTGCAGTTGGAAATGTTGACAGTATTATTGATAAAATTTGTGAAGAAGCAAGCAAAATTGTTCCGGGAGATAACCTTGGAGCAGTTATAAATAAAGAATCGCAGCAGCGCATTGAAAAATATATCTCGGAAGCGGAAGCTGCCGGCGCAAAAGTTCTTGTTGATGGAAGAAACAGTAAAGTTAAAGGAAAGGAAAACGGAACTTATGTGGGTCCTACTGTAATTGATAATGTTACTCCCGATATGGCTATTGCAAAGGAAGAAGTATTCGGGCCTGTAATTGCTATTATGCGTACGAAAACTGTGGATGAAGCTATTGCTATAGAAAATTCAAATCCTTATGGGAATGCTGCAAGTGTATTTACGCAAAACGGCGGAATGGCGCGTTATATAATTGATAAAGCAAGTGCAGGAATGGTTGGCGTAAACGTTGGCGTACCTGTTCCGCGTGAACCATTTTCTTTTGGCGGTTGGAACGATTCAAAATTCGGTGTTGGTGATATTACCGGAAAAAGCTCAATTGAATTTTGGACAAAACTCAAAAAAAGTACTGTTAAATGGAATGCTGAAGCAGGAATTAACTGGATGTCGTAAAATTAAAATATTTATATGCAAACACAAACACTATCCGAAGCTGAGGAAATAATCCACAATAGCCAGGATTATACTTTATTTAGCTGGAGCAAACAAAAGGGAACAAACCCTATAGCAGTTAAATACGCTAAAGGCGTTTATTTATATGATTATGATGGAAAAAAAATAATAGATTTTTCTTCCGGTTTAATGAATGTAAACATTGGCCATGGCGACCAGCGCGTTACTGAGGCAGTTGTGAAGCAAATGCAGGAGGCTGCTTTCGTTACCCCAAGCTGCGTAACAAAAGTGAGGGGTGAACTTGGAAAGAAATTAGCTGAAATTTGTCCCGGTGATTTAAACAAAGCTTTCTTTACATTATGTGGAGCAACATCAATAGAAAATGCAATTAAACTTGCAAGGCTATACACCGGGAAACACAAAATTATTACGAGGTACCAGTCATACCACGGTTCCACAAATGGCGCAATGTCTGCCAGTGGCGACCCTCGTAAACTTCCTGTAGATTCGCAGCAGGCGCCAAACTTTGTACACATTGATATACCGATTAAATACCGCTGGGAATACGGCGAAGAAAATCTTTTAAAGGAAAGCGTTGCTTCTTTGGAAAGAGTAGTAGCTTTTGAAGGCCCCGGCAATATTGCTGCAATTTTGCTCGAAGGCGAATCCGGGTCTTCCGGTTGCCTTAAGTATCCCGAAGGTTATCTTAAAGCGGTAAGAGAAATTTGTGATAAGAACGGAATTTTGCTGATAATTGATGAAGTTATGAGCGGCTTCGGCAGAACGGGCCAATGGTTTGGTTTTCAAAATCATGGAATAATTCCTGATATGATTGCAATGGCAAAAGGCCTCACATGCGGTTACCTGCCTTTCGGTTGCCTTATGGTTAGTGATAAAATTGCTGCAAAATACGATGACAACGTTCTGCCTTTAGGCCTTACATATTCTGCTCACCCTGTTTGCATTGCTGCCGCTCTGGCAACTATTAAGATTTATGAAGATGACAATTTAATTGAGAATGCAAGAAAAATGGGAAAGTATCTTGATGGCAGAATTGAGGATTTAAAGAAAAAGCACCCAAGCATCGGCGACTGGCGCAATACGGGCTTGTTAGGTTGTATAGAACTTGTAAAAGACAGAAAAACAAAAGAACCTCTTGCACCTTTTAACGCAAAGCCCGATCAAATGGCGGTAATGAATAAAGTTGCGGCAAAATTAAAAGAGCTGGGAATGTACACTTTTGTAAGATGGAATTATATTTTTATTGCTCCGCCGCTTTGCATTAATCAGGAAGAAATGGAAGAAGGCCTGGCAATGATTAGCGAAGCAATTTCAATTGCAGACGCATCCCTTACTCAGAATAATTAATATTCAAACTCATAATCTTTAATGGCAATTAAGTTTTTATTTCTTGATTGCCATTTCATTTTAAAAAAAATATTTCGTAATTTTTACGCTTCATTTTTCAAATAAACAATTTGCAAATGTCTGTTCTAATAAAAGGAGGAAGAATTATAACCGCAACCGATGATTATGTTGGCGACATATTTATTGAAGGAGAAAAAATTATAAGTATCGGAAAACAATTAAATGTAAATGCTGATACTGTAATTGATGCCAAAGATAAACTTGTTTTTCCCGGTGGAATTGATCCGCACGTTCATTTGGAAATGCCTTTTATGGGCACATTTTCCAGCGATACCTATGAAACAGGTACCCGTGCAGCATTGTATGGCGGAACCACAATGGTTATTGATTTTATACTTCAAAAGCAAGGGCATTCATTAAATGAGGCGCTTACGGAATGGAGATCAAGAGCAGATAATAATTGTGTTGGAGATTATAGTTTCCACATGGCGGTGACTGATTATAACGATGAAACAAAGAAAGAAATAAAGCATATTGTTGACGAAGGTATTACCTCATTTAAAACCTTCATGGCTTACAAAGGCGCTTTAATGATTACTGATAATCAAATGATAGGTTTAATGGAGGAAGTGAAAAAACAAGGCGGTCTTGTGAATGTTCATGCTACTAATGGCGATGTGATTGATTATTTGGTTCAGAAGTTTAAAGATGAGGG
>JAFDXB010000196.1 GCA_018268175.1 Bacteroidota bacterium
AATAACCTTTAAAAATATCTGCTGAACAGCATCTTTTGCCTCTTCTTCGTTTTTAAGATACTTCATTGAAACCCCCAGCAATAGTAACGTATATCTTTCAAGCAATACGCCAAGCCAGAAATTATTTTTATCCCTTTTAAATTTTGCTAATAATTCAGCGTCGCTAAAACTCTTATAGTTTTCGTTTTTCACAAATAAAAATTAGTGAAATAATTTGTGTTAGAAAAACAATTTACATTTTTATCTGGAAGTAATTTTTATTCCAATTAATACGGCTGCCAAACCAAGTATAACACTGAGGCTAATATAAGCGAAGGCAGTAAAATATTTTTGATTATTTATTAGTTCCATATTTTCTATTGAGAAAGAGGAAAAGGTTGTAAAGCCTCCACAAAAACCAACTACCAGCAACATCCGGAGATTTGTATTTAGATTAAATCTGGCATCAAGGCCTGCTAATAAGCCTATTAAAAAGCAGCCTAAAATATTTACTACTAAGGTGCCCGGAAAATAGAGGACTTTTATATAAGAGGATAAAATATACCTGCAAACACTGCCTGCAGCTCCACCCGCCGCTATCAAAAATAATGTGCGAAGCATTTTTTATTCAAAAAATTTAAAATCAACACTCCACAAACCATTGCTTTTTACAACCTTAATATCCATAGGCTTTTTCATATAGCTGTTAGAATAATTAATAACAGTTGTGGAGTCGTTTACTTCGTCAAGTTTATTTATTTGGTATGAAGCTTTTTTATAGTTCGATTTTTCCTGCTGTGGCATTTTATTATAAAACCTTTTGTACGATTCAAATAGCTGTTTATTTTCACTGTCATTAACAAGAAGTGCCTCAGCAGTTTTAAAGTCTCCGTCTAGGCTGGCCCGAATAAACTCTCTTCCGGTTTCAATTGCAGAATCAGGCCTTGCTTTATTATTAGAACACGCTGCAAAAACTACTATTGCGAATAATACGATTACTTTTTTCATGATTAATTATTTTCCTGAATTAATGAATCCATATTCATATTCAACTTATCTATTTTTCGAGTAAGTGAATCAGGCAATGAATTGCTTTTTATTGCGTCTTTGCTCATGTTCATTAAAGAACCTTTATCAAAAGCCACTTTCCAGCCATTCTCTTTTTTAAGAATGTAGTTAACAGATATTTCTTTTCCTTTTTCTTTTACCGGTACAATTGCCTGGTCGCCGTTAATTTCTACCTTCCCGAATTCAATATTTTCAGTATTAAATTTTGTTTTTTCAGATTTATCTTTTTCAACTCCTTTCGCCAAAAGATCCATCATTTTAGCGCTTTCGGCAGTAGTGTATTGCCTTGCAGTTTGAATATCGTTTTTTGATAATGCTTCAAAGAAAAGTGTAAGAACTTTTTTGGGATCTTCCTTATCTGATTTACAACTGCTGAAAGTAAACAAAGCTAAAACGATTGCTAATGCTGAAAGTATTTTCATTTTAATTTTTTGAATAACAAATTTAGTGTTAATAGGTTAATTCTTTTATCGCCTTAAAGGCAGGATTTAAAAAAATGTCATCAACACCGTAAAATACCTTTTCTGCAATTTCACTCTTTTTGAAATTTAAAGTTTTATCTCCTTGCAAAAATGATTTTGCAACGAATTCTGCACAATACATTTTATCGTTTGTGGCGAGATTAAAATCCATATCAAAAGGGATTTTTGCATTATAAAAGCTTTTACATGCGGAAATTGCACCACCTAATTTTTTACTTTCTCCGCTATATCTAAATATGCCGAATGCGAAATTGTTTTTTTTATCTACAAATAATTCAAAAGGTTCTCTTAATATAATTTGAGTGGGGTTAAAATCTCCTCCGAGAGCGTGATATACAAAAACAGAATCATTTTCAATAACGGCAATTCCAATATGAGAATACTTTTTATTTCTTCTGTTTAATTGCCTCAGGGTTTGGCTTGTAAAGTCGTTTCCGGTTCGGGTTATTACATCACCGCTTTTTATTTCGGTTTTTATTTTTTGGATTTCAATTGTTGAAGCAGAGGAATTGTTATTTGCTGACGACTGAATACATCCGTTAATTAAAAAAATAAGGCAGCTCAAACAGAGCCACCTTACTTCAAAAAAAATATTTGCAACACTATTTCTTTTCTGCCGCATTTTTTTCATCTTCTTTGTTGTAGGCTTTAATAATAGATTTAACAAGCCTGTGCCTCACAACATCCTCTTCATCAAGTTCAATATGAGCAATACCGTCAATATTTCGCAATATTCTGGTTGCCCTGAAGAGGCCGCTTTGTTGATTTTTTGGGAGGTCAATTTGCGTAGGGTCGCCGGTTATTATTGCCTTTGCATTAGGGCCGATACGGGTTAAGAACATTTTTATCTGCATATCATTTGTGTTCTGCGCTTCATCAAGAATAATGAATGCGTTATCGAGCGTTCTACCACGCATGTAAGCCAGCGGGGCTACTTCAATTGTTCTGGTTGTCATATAATACAACAACTTATCAGAAGGAATCATATCATCAAGAGCATCATAAAGAGGCCTTAAGTAAGGATCAATTTTTTCTTTAAGGTCGCCGGGAAGAAAACCTAAACTTTCTCCTGCCTCAACTGCGGGACGTGTAAGAATTATTTTTTTAACCGTTTTATTTTTTAACGCCCTTACAGCCAACGCAACTGCTGTATAAGTTTTCCCGGTTCCGGCAGGGCCGATTGCAAATAAAATATCGTTTTTCTCACATGCCTGAACCATTGCTTTTTGGTTTGCAGTTCTGGCTCTCACAGTTTTGCCGTGAGGCCCGAAAACCAAAACATCATTAGGGTTTCGTTCTAAAAAATTATCAATTGTTTTTTCAGAATCGCCACCTAAAATCTGCTCAAGATAATTTTCGCTCATGTGGCCGTTTCTTTGTAAGTACTGAACTAAAAGTTCGATCTTTTCTTTAGCCTCAGAAATTTGTTCAGGTGAACCGCTTAATTTAATCTGCGAACCGCGGCTGAGAATTTTTAATAGCGGGAATCTCTTTTTTAAAATGTCTAGTTTGCCGTTGTTTACTCCAAAGAATTCAATTGGGTTTACTGTTTCAAGGTTAATTATAGATTCTGTCAAGTTGTAGATTTTTGTACAATTTAAAAATTAATATTAAAACTCTTATTTATAGTTATCCATAAGTTTTCAACTTTTTTACAATTCAAAACCATACCATTTTTGTAATTATAAATATGTGATAATTTAATCAACTTATTATAAAGGATTTACACAAAAAACTATTTTAATTTTTAGAATTTCATTTTGCTAAAATGATGCAAACAGCTTTAAATTAACCAAGCGTGGAGTTAGCCTGTTTGGCATTGCAAATGTAGTATTGCTGAAATCTTTTATAAGCTGATAGGAGATTGTATTCTGACGGTCAATAATATTCAAAATTTCCAGACTTAACCAAGATGTTTTAATTGCTTTAAAAGGTGCATGGCTTCTGCGAATCTTTTTTTCTGAAAGCAATAATACGCTGAAGCCTGCATCCAGCCTGATGTATGGATCAATAATCAGGGCATTTCTAAAACGAGGATTATCAGGTATGCTGAATGTCATGTTGCTTCCATACAAAAGATTTAAATGAACCTTAAAATTTTTATTTGTTGAAAGATAATCCTGAATAAATACGCCGGCAGTTATTCTCCTGTCGGAGGGCCTTCTGATGTACCCAATATTTACCTTTGAACTGTCTGCAATTACTTTATCTGTGGTTGTAGAACGGATTAATTCTCCCGACCTGTTATAATAATTGTAATAAAAATCATTTTGCAGATCTTCTTTTGTTTCCATTATCCCCAGGCTTATCCAGCTTTCTGCATCTTTTAAAAGTTCTCCAAAAATTCTTAACTCAATTCCGGTTGCATACGCTTTTGCAATATTTCCGCCTATATATTTTATTTTAACGTTGTCAATATCATAAGGAATAACATCCCACATATTCTTGAAATATGCTTCCGCAGTAATTTTCATTGGTCTTCCATTCAAACCTGTAAAATTGTAATCTGTTCCCGCCACTAACTGCCAGCTTTTTTGTGCCTTTATTGTTATATCTACATTTCCTGATTTATCTCTTAATTCTCTGTAAAACGGAGGTTGCTGATAAATACCTCCGGCAATTCTGTAGGTAAAATTATTTTTTATTAAACCTGCCTGAATTCTGGGACTTACCAGAACTTCATTGTTTAGGTCATTAAAATTTAATCTTACGCCACCGGTAATAAAATACTCTTTATTCTTTTTAAAAACCCTGAACTCATCTTGCAGATATGCATTGAATTTAATAGCAGAAATATTTGTTTTACTGTGAACAGAATTCTTAAAGTTTAGTTCATTTGAATTGTAAGGAATGTTATAGCCGGCAGAATCCTGATACTGCCATTGACGCAAATTATCTGAAATTTTATTTTGTTCAATTGCTGCACCCCAAAGAATATTATGGTTTTTTACTTTTAAAAACCCTTTATTTTCAAATTTTAAAATTGAAATGTTTAATTCATTTCTTCCGAAATCCTGATAATATCCTGCGCCAAGTGGGTTTATAATTTCACCAAAGGTGGAACTTGAATTATCAAAATCCCGGTTACCGAAAAGATAGGCTGCACCTATATCATAATTTTCTTTTTCAACATCTTTAAAACCACTTAGCATCCATTTAAATTTCAAGTTTTCGTTTGGTTCATGTATCAGCGTTAGCCCTAATAAAGATGTAGAATAAGAATCTTTTTCTGCGCCTTCAAAATATATATCAATGCCTACGTTTGATGTGTAAATTGGAGAAAATACAGATGAAGTTTTTTTAACAGATTCCGGCCGGAAATTAAATTTGCTGACAGAATGAATGGCCAATACTTCAACTTTAAATTTGGGTGAAAAGGTATATGCTGCGTTAGCCTGAAAATCTGAAGCTGATGGGAGATAGGAACCCACTGTTGGCTGGTTTTTTAAAATGTTTTCATTGCTTTTATTTCGAATACCGAGTAAGTATGTAAAGCGGTTTTTAGTTTGTCCAAACTGAAGCCCCTGCTCAAGTAAACTAATATATGCGGAGCCGGTGAACGCAAGGGGTGACTTATATTCAATATCAAGAACGCTGCTGAGTTTATCACCATATTTAGCTTCGAAGCCGCCGGTATAAAATGAAACATTTTTTGTAAGGGCAGGATTAATAAAACTTAAACCTTCCTGCTGGCCGCTGCTTACAAGATAAGGGCGGTAAATTTCAAAACCATTTATGTATATCAGGTTTTCATCAAAATTTCCACCTCTTACATTGTATTGCGATGTTAGTTCATTATTGCTTCCGGTAAATGATTTTACCATTGCTTCAATACCACCGCCAACAGAAGGCATTGCTACTGCAGATTTAGGATTTATTTTTATTGCACCCAGTGGAGATTCAAACTTTTTATCTGCAACTATAACTTCATCAAGAATTTTTTCAGATTTAATAAGCCTGATTATTACAAATTCATTTTCGGCGGAGTTTAAAAAAAAGTTTTTTTGAATTTCGTGAAAACCGGTTGCGCTGAACACAAGGCCCACCGGGGTTTCCGGCTTTACTTTAATTGTAAATGTACCGCTGTCTGAAGTTATTGCGCCTGAATTTTTACCAAGAATTATAACTGAAACTCCGGCAACAGGGTCATCATTTTCGTCAGTAACTTTACCTGAAATTGTAGCCTGTTGCTTTTGCGCAAATGCAATTTGTGAAAATAATAAGAACAGAAAAACAAGCCGCATTAAAAAGATTTTAGTTTAGATATTGTTACTGCAGGATTTGAAGATCCGAAAACTGCGCTTCCTGCAACAAGTACATCTGCACCTGCAGCAATTATCTGAGCTGCATTTTTTTCACTTACGCCACCATCAACCTGTATTAATGTTGCTGCATTTTTGCTTTCAATTAATGATTTCAGTGCTTTAATCTTGTCAAGAGATTGGGGAATAAATGATTGCCCGCCAAAGCCTGGGTTTACACTCATCAAGCATACTACGTAAACATCATTAATAATATTTTCCAATACAGATACAGGAGTATGCGGATTGATAGCAACGCCTGCTCTCATTCCTAATTGGTTTATTTGCTGAATATTTCTATGCAAATGAACGCATGCTTCCGCATGAACGGTGAGGCTGTCAGCGCCGGCTTTCATAAATTCTTCTGAATATTTTTCAGGTTCCTCGATCATTAAATGAACGTCAAAAAATTTTTCAGATGTTTGCCTGATGAACTTAATTATCATTGGCCCAAAGCTAATATTCGGAACAAATCTACCATCCATAACATCTAAATGAAACCATTCTGCTTCACTGGCATCAAGCATTTTGCAATCCCTTTCCAAGTGAAGAAAGTTTGCAGATAAAAGTGAGGGTGCAACTATTGCCATAAGTTTATTGATTATTTAGTTTAGATAAAGCATTGCGAGCTTCTGTGTAATCAGGATCATACATCAAGGCAAATTCATAAGCTTCAGCAGCTTCATTTTTTCTGTTAAGTTTTTCGAGAATTAAGCCTTTGTAATAATAACCTTCATCATAATTATTTTGAATAGTTAATGCTTTGTTTATAGTTTGAAGTGCCTGTTCATATTTTTTTAGATCGTACAGGCATATTGCTTTTTCGCGGTACGCCTGCATAAATGTGAAACTTATTTCAAGGCATTTATCAAAATATTTAATTGCTTCGGTTTTATTTCCGGTAAAATTGTAATAAAAGCCTTTTATAAAGTAAGCTTCTTTTTGCGACTGTGGGAAATTTTGAAGAATAATGTCTGCAATTTTTAAGGCTCTTTCATTTTTTGTTTGAGCATAAAGTGTTCCCAAAGAAATTAAATAGTCCTCATCAGGTGATAACCTTACAGCATTTTCAAAAGATTTTACAGCTGCAAGAGTATCGTCATCTTCAAAATATAATGTTCCTTTAATGCTGTACAGGCGTGCATTTGCAGTATCAGAACTTATTGTCTGGTCAACAAGTTTTAAAGCCTTTTCGGTTTCACCGTTATCTCTGTAAAATTGAATAAGGTCTTCAGTTATTATTGCCGAATCGGGATGCAGTTTATGTTCACTTATAAGCACTTCCTCTTTTGTTTGAGGCTTAACTTCAGTAGATTCCTTTTTTTCTTTGCAGGAAAATGTAAATAAAACTAAAAACAATATTGCTGCTGCGTACTTCATTCTTTACAAAAATATCAATTTAGTTCCACCACTTCGCAATTTGAAAATTTATCATTGTCAACTTCAAATTTTATCAAAGTTCTCTTTGTATGCCATCCTTGTTTTCCGGCAGCGCCGGGATTCATATGCAGGCAATTTAATTTGTTGTCGTACATGATTTTAAGAATATGAGAATGTCCTGAAATAAAGAGTTTTATTTCATTTTCAATAATTTTCTCTTTAATTCCTTTTACATATTTGCCCGGATATCCTCCAATATGCTGCATCATAATATTTAAACCTTCGATATTGAAAATTAAATTTTCAGGAAAGAGTGCTTTAATTTTTGTACCGTCTATATTGCCGTACACACCTCTCAAGGGTTTTATTGCCGATAGTTTTTCTATAACTTCCAAGCTCCCGAAATCTCCTGCATGCCAAATTTCGTCGCATAATTTTAAATGATGTAAAATATCATCATTAATATAACCATGAGTGTCGGATAATAAACCAATTTTCTTCACAATTAAAATTTGTAAATTTGAAATCAACAGACCTAACCAATAAAGCTAAATAATAAACAAATGCCACATTATCATAAGGCCGGAAAAATTCCACCGAAAAGACATACTCAGTTCCGTAAACCCGACGGTTCGTTATATTCAGAAGAACTTTTTTCAACAGAAGGCTTTTCAAATGATTATTCAATTCTTTATCATACATACGCTCCAACGCTTATAACAAAATGTGATGATCCGGTAAACGTAATGCCTGAAGTTGCTGAGGAAAAAATGCTTAAGCACAGAAGTTTTGAAGGCTTTAAAGTAAAGCCTGAAAAGGATTATCTTCAAAGCCGTAAACCAATATTGGTTAACAATGATTGCCATATTTCTTTAGCTTCTCCGCAAAGCGGAACTGATGATTATTTTTATAAAAACGGCGATGCCGATGAAATGATTTTTGTTCATGAAGGTTCCGGCGTTTTAACCACCTGCTATGGTGAATTAAAATTTGGATATGGCGATTATTTAATTCTGCCGCGAGGCACAGTTTATAAAATAGATTTTGAATCTGAAAATAACAGGCTTTTAATTGTTGAATCATTTAGCCCTTTACGTTTCCCGAAAAGGTACCTTACAAGAACAGGACAATTACTCGAAAGTTCTCCTTTCTGCGAAAGGGATTTAAGAGTTCCGGAAAACTTAAAAACTTACGATGAAAAGGGCGACTTTATTATTAAAACTAAAAAACAGGGATGGCTTTACGGAATTCATTACGGAACACATCCGTTTGACGTAGTAGGATGGGATGGTTGTTGTTATCCTTTTGCATTTTCAATTCACGACTTTGAGCCTATTACAGGAAGGGTGCATTTACCACCACCAATTCACCAAACTTTTGAAACCGATGCGTTTGTAGTTTGTTCATTTGTGCCGAGGTTGTATGATTATCATCCGTTAGCTGTTCCAGCGCCCTATAACCACAGCAATATAGACAGTGATGAATTGTTATACTATGTAGATGGCGATTTTATGAGCCGTAAACATGTAACAAGAGGAATGCTGACGTTGCATCCTGCCGGAATACCGCACGGGCCGCACCCCGGTGCTGTGGAAAAAAGTATAGGAGCAAAGGAAACAAAAGAACTTGCAGTTATGGTAGATACATTCAGGCCTTTGCAGCTTACAAAAACTGCCATAGAAATTGAAAATGAAGGATATGTGATGAGCTGGGCTGAATAGTTGGTAACAATTTTGCTTTCATCAATAAATCTAAAACCAATTATATGATAAAGTTTGAAGACCTACATGTTGGAGATTATGTAATGACACATCTCGACGGCACAGACGAAGTCGGGAAAGTTGTTGAATTAAATCATGCAAACAAGCAAACGGCAGTTGATAACGGAGTTCAGGTATTTTGGTATGAAAAGGAAGATTTAAGTCCAATTACATTAAGCGATAGTATTCTTACCAACGATTTAAAATTTACCAAAACTATTAATGATGATGGTTCGGTAAAATATATGAAGGGAGCTTTCAGAGCAATGATACCTGCAGAAGGTGATTTTTCAACTATGGAAATTTGGTACAGAGATGAAAAGCGGCATATAAAGCATCAGATAAGCGTGCATGAATTTCAAAACCATTTCAGGGATATGACCAAAATTGATCTTGATGTTACAAGCTATTAAAATAAAAAAGAGGCATTTTTAAAATGCCTCTTTTTATTAGTTTTGAAGATCTGCAGCAGCTTTTGCTGTTTTTCTTGTTTTTTTCTGTTGTTCTTTCTTATTAATTTTTTCAACTCTTATTTCCTGTTCAGATTTTACAACTGCGGTAGCAGTAGCAGTTGTGGTTTGCTTTTGCGCTGTGGCTTTACGTGGTTTTGCACTCTTGTGGTCTTGGGCAGAAACTGACGTAGATAGACCAACGAGAATTGTTAAAGCAAATAATATTTTTTTCATGTTTTGAAGTTATTTATCAACTAAATTATGGATTAGTTTTTAAAGTTG
>JAFDXB010000197.1 GCA_018268175.1 Bacteroidota bacterium
GTATAAGATGCAGTAGTGGCACCGGAAATATTTGAACCGTTTTTACGCCATTGATAATTCAGGTTTGTTCCAGTTGCAGTAACAGTAAATGTTACCGAGGTACCGGCGCATTGTGTTGCCGAAGATGGTTGAGTTACTATTGCAGCTTGTTGGTTTATTGTTAAGGTTGCAACTGCAGAATTTGTTGTTCCACAACTGTTGGTTACTGTTACTGAATAGTTGGCAGCATCTGCAGATGAAACAGGATTTATTGTATATGTTGCTGATGTTGCTCCGGCAATATCAACTCCTCCCTTCTTCCACTGGTAAGTGGGAGCAGGTGTGCCTGTTGCAGTTACAGTAAAGGAAACTGAAGAACCGCTGCAAACAGCCTGAGACAGTGGATTAACCGTTATCTGCGGAGCAGAATTTACAGTTAAGGCTGCAACTGCAGATGTTACGTTTGTGCAACCTGCACTTGAAACTACAACATCATAATTTCCTGCGTCAGCAGCTGCTACAGATGAAATTGTATAGGTTGCTGCTGTGGCTCCGGAGATATTACTTCCATTTTTTCTCCATTGGTATGAAAGATTACTTCCTGTTGCTGTTACTGAAAAAGAAACAGAGGATCCTGTACATTTCGTTTGTGCCACAGGGTTAGTTGTAATTGCAGGTTGAGAATTTATTGTAACTACTGCACTTCCTTCCGGCCCCCAGCATCCTGCTGCAGATCTGCTTCTGAAATAATAAGTACCGCTAGTTGTTATAACCTGGCTTGTTGATGGCGTTGTAATTGATGTTCCGCCGGATGTAGTTCCCTGAAAGTAAATGGTACCACCTGTTCCGCCGGAGGCTGTAATAGTTTTTGAACCACAACCTGCGCCGGCTCCTGCAACAGTAACTGCTGATGGTGCAGCGTTAATTGTTATTGCCGAAGATGTCATTACAGTATTTCCCGGGCCTACAAAAGAATTGTTATTACCAAACCATGATATTGCTTCATATACAACATCTGCTGTAAGGTTTTCTGTAGATGCCCCTGCGGGAGGAACAACATTTGGGAAAACATAAGTTCCTGTTGCACCGGGCGCAAGGCCTGCTGCATCCTGACGAGTAATATAAGAAGGCGCGCCGCCGTAATCATTATCAACATTCCATTTTAAACCGATATTTATATCTCTGCCATCGTCACTCCATTTTTCATTACCTATATTTTTAACAACAACGGTAACATCACGCGGCTCTCCTGCACACCAACTGCTGCTGCCATATGAAATTGAAACAAACTGGCTCACAAATGCATTTGGAATAAATGTAAATGATCTGCGGTTGCCTTCTGAAGTTGAATTAAGGCTTGTAATAGTTCCGATACTGCTATTATTATTAGCTATTGCAGTAGCTGCAGTACTTGTAGAATAATTTGTTTGATTTACTGAAAACACTCTATTCGTTGTTGCTGAATTGCTAAATCCGATATTTATAGTTTTAGTGTTTGAAGTTCCTCCTACAGACATATTTCCATAAACAAACTCTATTATTCCATTTTGGTATAATCTTGCCTGAAATGTACCAGTGGCAGAACTACTGCTATAGTTAATTTTCATATTCAGGAACTCAATTACTAATACGTCAACATCTCCTCCTGTAAATAGTTTGTAATGAACTTTACCATTACTTGCTGTAGCAAGATCTCCAACATAAGGCGCAATTAAAGACTGTGTTGAATTAGGGATTTTATAATTAGTGTTTGTGGATGTAGCACCGAGCCTGATTTGACCGTTTGAAGTGGCTGAAAACTGAGTTTGGTTGGTACCAATAAATGGAAATGTAAAGCCTATATTTTGCAGTGTAGAGCCATTATCATCTACCGATGCACCAACTAATTGGGTGGTTCCGGTACTCATGTTTATTGCATTACCGTAACGGTCTAACCCAAGCGAAGATGTGTTATCGGTTAAAAAATAATATTTATCCGTTGTATTCTGGGCAAATATTTTTGGAATTGAAAATACAAGGGAGAATAAAATGGTTAATACAACCATTATTCCTTTTGTTGGTTTAGGGTAATACATACAGTTAGTTTTAAAATCGTTCAATAATCCCAATAAGCTGTTTATGCTTTTAGATTTTTAAAAAAAAAATAATTTCTGAAAAGGATAAAGTATTCCGGTGAATCGCAGGATGGATGTTAAAGGAAATTAGAAACGGGCTTAAAAAGGTATGAGGATCTTAAAAGGTTAGACGAAAACCGGGACTTTTCGTGGCGTAAAATAAAATCGGAATTTTCATAATTCCTAATTTTTTTTAACAAATTTTATATTGCTCTACTTAAAATATTTATATTCAGTTGATTACAATCAAAAAATATTAAGCTAATTCGATAACGGTAATTTCAGGCAAAATGCCAACTCTGCCGGGATATCCGATAAAACCAAAACCACGATTAACATATATTTTCTGGCTCTCTTGTTCATATAATCCTGCCCATTCTTTATAAACATATTGTACAGGGCTCCATTTAAAACCGGGCACTTCTACCCCGAATTGCATACCATGCGTATGTCCTGATAATGTAAGGTCTATATCCGGATAATCCGGCCGTATTTGCGCATCCCAATGGCTGGGATCGTGGCTCATTAAAATTTTAAACGGAATATTTTCAACACCTTTATATGCGAGATCTAATCTGCCATGTTTTGGAAAATTTGGCTTTGCGCTCCAGTTTTCAATGCCTATCAAGGCTATCTTTTCATTTCCTTTTTCAAACACTATATTTTCATTCATCAACAATTTCCAACCCATGTCGGCCTGAATTTTCTTCAGCTTTTCAAGGTTTTCCTCTTTTGAAATTCCATTGTCAGGCCATCTTACATAATCGCCATAATCATGATTTCCTAAAACAGAATAAACACCCATTGGCGCAGATAACTTTTTAAAGGTTTCAAATAACGGAGCCATTTCTGTTGCACGGTCATTTACCAGATCACCGGTAAATAATATTATATCTGCCTTTATCTCATTTATCAATTTAACACCCTTTTCAACACTTTTTACATTTAAAAGGCTTCCGCTGTGTATATCACTTATGTGAACAATTTTCAGCCCTTTAAAAGACTGTGGTAAGTTTGAAAAATGCAACGTTTTTTTATGAACCTTATAATTATACTTATTGGAAAATCCGTATAACAAAGTTCCAAACAGCGTTCCGCCTGATAAAAACCCTAACCAACTTAAAAATGCGGAACGGCTGATACCCTCACCTTCCATTTGGGCAACTTCAGTATTTCGGAACATCAATTTAGAAGCTATCCACTGAATAATGCGCCGCAAATCATCAATTACAAAAAATATTACAGCAACAAGTTTTGCTATAAATAAACCTATAACTATTGCAAAAAGATAAGAACGGAATTTTTTACCTATAAAATCAGGGCCTGTAACAGCAAATGTTAAAAACGCTAAAATGCATATTCCGCTTATAATCCAAAACAATATATTTAAGTTATTCCTGTACCGAGAATCTGCGGTAATAGTTTTAAAGCCTTGAAATATATAAAAATCAAGAGCAAGCATTACCAATATAAAAATAATTATTCCCGGGGCCGAACGCATGAAGGTATTTTAATATTCCACTTTTGCCATAAAGTTTATGGCGAATCGCTATTTTTGCGCAAACTTACAACTGAAAAATTAAGGAATGAATTTTACATATTACGGACAATCATGTTTCAGCCTGAAAACAGGGGATTATACACTTCTTTTTGACCCGTTTATAACTAAAAACAGCCTTGCAAGCAAAATTGATGTTAATTCTATAAAGGCAGATTTTATTCTTGTGAGCCATGGCCATTTTGACCATATAGATGATGCAATAACCATAGCTAAAAACACAGGCGCAAAAGTGATCAGTAATTTTGAAATTGGCTCCTGGTTTGAAAAAAATGGATATAATAATATTCATCAGATGAACACAGGCGGCAGTTGGGAATTTGATTTTGGAAAAGTAAAATGTGTTAATGCTGTTCATTCATCTTCTTTGCCGGACGGAAGTTATGGTGGAACGGCACTGGGTTTTGTTATATCCTCCGGAGGTAAAAATATTTACTATTCAGGTGATACAGCACTAACAATGGATATGCAGTTAATTCCCCGCAGGTTTAAAATAGATTGCTGCATTCTGCCGGTAGGAGATAATTTTACAATGGGTTACGAAGATGCTGCAGAAGCAGTTAAAATGGTGGAATGTAAAAAAGCAATTGGGGTTCATTTTGACACTTTTGGTTATATAAAAATTGATCACAATAAAGTTTCAGAGCATTTCAGTAAAAATTTTATAGATTTCACATTGCCTCAAATCGGCGAAACAATAGAAATAAATTAAGGTGGCAAAAATTATAGGCATAGCAAACCAAAAAGGTGGAGTTGGAA
>JAFDXB010000198.1 GCA_018268175.1 Bacteroidota bacterium
AGTTCATTGCTATATCGCTTATCAGTTTCCATAGCCCTTGCGTTTATTATTGCGTGAAGAGCATTTTTTCCTAAAACAGCCTCAACTTTGTTTAATATCTGAATAGTAAGTTCCTGATGTGAATCGGCAAATTTGTTGTGCCCTTTTCCCGTTAGTTTATAAATGAGTGAAGGCCTTCCCTGACCACTGTTATTCGATTCAGGCTGAATCAACTCTTCTGCTGCAAGCTTTGAAAGATGTAAACGAGCCCCTTCTACAGTTATATCAAATACTTTAGCTAACGATCCGGCAGACTGCGGCCCGTTTAGCTTTATATATTCAAGAAATTGATTAATTGTTTTGGGTTTTTGCAAGTTTTTTCTTGTTTTATGCAAAAGTAAGGGAAATCTTTTGCACCACACTGACCTTAAATGGTATTTTCTGTTAAAGCAGCTATGAGTCCCAGTTTTTCCATTCCCGAGACCTCTAAAGAATAAACTCCGAATTCCTCAACCACCTTTCCGCATACTTTGTAAAATCCATTTCCCTGAAGTGCATATTTTGTTGCCACATCCGGAAAATGTACCGAATCTATCCATTCACCGTTGCGGTCAAGAAAAGTACCGAAATACATATACTCTTCTTTAACTGTTTTTACAGGTTTTGCTGTAATATAATATCCCACTACTGAAACTTTTTTGCCGGTATTTTCAGGAAACTGCCGGGCAGTAACAGTGCCTGAAAAATCAGTGTTTACAAGATCAAAACAATCGCAAAGCGGAAAACCGAAAAGTTCTATCTCATCAAGCACATCATCGTACGGGCTTGAAGATAGTTCAGGTATTTCAAAATTCATTTCAGGCGTTTCAAACAACGAAGAAGCATTATCTGTTTTCATTTTTCGGTGAAAAAAATGTGCTTCCCACAACAATTCCTTTTTTGATTTCGAAGTAAAACGCATGCAGCCTGCACGTATCAGAATACACAATTGTTCAATACCTGTTTGAGTTCGCAGCATAAAATTTTCGAGGCTTTTAAAATGCCCCGATTTTCGTTCTTCAAGAATTGAGATAATGGTATTTTCTTCAAGATTGTGAATATGAATAAAGCCGATATGCACATCATTACCATTAATTGTAGTTAAATGTTCACTTTTGTTTAAGCATGGCGCATGCAGTTTTGCTCCGGTTTTTTTTAGTTCATGAAAATAAAGTTCCGTAGAATAAAAGCCGCCGAAATTATTTACCACTGCCACCATAAATTCGGCAGGGAAATAAGTTTTAAGATAAAGGCTTTGATAACTTTCAACTGCAAAAGAAGCCGAATGTGCTTTTGAAAAAGAATAACCTGCAAAACTTTCAATCTGCCGCCACACTTCCGTGGTTAGCTGTGGGGAATAACCTTTATTGCGGCAGTTTAAAAAAAACTTATCTTTTATTTTCAAAAATCCGTCACCACCGCGGTATTTACCGCTCATTGCCCGGCGAAGAACATCAGCCTCGCCCATATCAATTCCGCCAAAATGATGCGCTATCTTTATTACATCTTCCTGAAACACCATTACTCCGTATGTTTCTTTTAGTAATTCTTCCATTAAAGGATGCAGGTATTTCACCTTATCCGGATTATGGTAAGAATAAATATATTGCCTCATCATACCACTTTGTGCAACGCCGGGGCGGATGATAGAACTTGCAGCCACAAGAGTAATATAATCGCCGCAGCGAAGCTTCTTCAGCAACTGCCGCATAGCAGGGCTTTCAATATAAAAGCAGCCTATAGTATCTGCATCGCGAATTTGTTGCGAAAGTTTTTCATCTTTCATAAAATCTTCCACTTTGCGGATATCAATAGTAATGTTCCGGTTTTGCTTAACAAGTTCAACTGCATCTTTAATATGGCCAAGCCCACGCTGGCTGAGAATATCAAGTTTATACAAACCCACATCTTCTGCAATAAACATATCTATCTGCGAGGTAGTAAACCCCTTCGGGGGAAATGTGGTTGCGGTATATTGAAATATTGGTTTTTCACTAATAAGCATTCCGCCGGGGTGAATGCTAAAATGGTTCGGGAAACCTTTCATCAAATCGCCGTACAATTTTATCTGCCGCTGAATTTTGTCGGCAGTAAATGTTGCATTGCTGTCTTTTACCAGCGCATCAATTTCACTTTTGGGCAACCCGAAAACTTTTCCCAATTCTCTCACTGCCGCTCTTTTTTTAAAAGTGCTGTACATTCCCAGAAGGCATACATACTTTTTACCGTAGCGTTTAAAAATATAATCTATCACTTCATCGCGGTCTTTCCACGAAAAATCAATATCGAAATCCGGTGGGGAAGTACGGTAAGGATTTAAAAAACGTTCAAAATACAAATCAAGTTCTATAGGGTTCACATCAGTTATCTGAAGGCAGTACGCAACAATAGAGTTAGCACCGCTGCCACGCCCTACATAAAAAAAACCACGGTTTTGTGCATACCGTATTACATCCCACGTAATTAAAAAGTAAGCGTTAAATTTTAATTTGTTTATTATATCAAGTTCCTTCCGCACTCTTTTGTGAGCCTCTTTATTATTTTTTCCGAAGCGCTTTATCATACCCTCAAATGCCAGTTTTTCCAAAAGTTTCCGGTCATCTTCAAGAGATGAAGTGTAAAATTGTTTGTTCTTATCTGAATGAAGGTCAATTTCGTAACTACATGCTTCGCTAAGTTTTAAAGTGTTTGTAATTATTTGAGGATATAATTCAAAAGCTTTAAAAATATCTGCCGAAGGCAGGAATGTTTCATTGCTGCCGGCAATATGTGATGGCTGCTGCAGGCTAAGTAAAATATTTTTATCTATGGCACGCATCAGCCTGTGCAAATTATAAGTTTGTTTATCTTTAAAAGTAACGGGTTGCCTCACCACACATTTCTTCACTAAATTTTTTTTTGAAAAAAGTTTGGTTACCTCTGAAGGCTGTATGCCTATAAATTCATTGCTGCAGGTACAGTTTTGTTCCCGCGAAAGCGGATAGATTACATAAGTTTTATCAAGCTTCGGGCACTTTTCAGGAAACTCATTTTTTTCCATAAGGTAACCTGAAAGAAAAGAATTTAAGTTAGCTATGCCTTCATTATTCTGAGCAATAATAATATAAAGCAGGTCGTCTTCATTTCTTATTTCAACACCTAATAGCGGTTTTATATCATTGTTATTGCAGGCAGTAAAAAAATCCCAGTGGTCGGCAGTGGAATTTATATTGGTAAGAGCCAAAAAATTTACACCGTAATTTACAGCCTCATTAACCAGTTGTTCGGCACTGAAAATACCATAGCGGAAAGAAAAATATGTTTTACAGTTTAGGTACATGATATCAGTGTTTTAAACTGCTTGCTCTCATTATCTGCAAGCCGCCATAACGCGTATTTATTTCATCAAGGGTTTTGTAAAGGCGTATATATTCATCGGTATCTTCAAAAAGATTTATTTGGTAATTGCCCGGAACAAGGTTGGTAAACCTCACTCCTATAAGCCTCACAAGAAGCCTTCTGTCGTAAAGGCGCTGAAAAAGGTCTTTTACTTTTGGAATAAGAATATGGTCGGAACATGTAAAATCAATTGATGCCTGTTTGCTTACAGTATCAAAATTTGCATACCTCATTTTTATGCTAACGGTGCTGCACATACGGTTTTGGCTTCTTAATTCAAATGCAATTTTCTGAGTCATTCTTACCAGTGTGCTTAAAAGCATATCTACATCAATTGTATCATTCTCAAAAGTTTCTTCGGTGCTTATACTTTTTTGTTCGCGGTATGGCCTCACCGGCGAATCGTCAATACCGTTTGCTTTTCGCCAGAGTTCGGTACCGTTTTTACCAAAAACACTCTCCAGCATGTTTACAGGCATTTCCGCAATAGTGCGTATTATACGAATGCCCAGACTTTTAAGTGTGTCAGCAGTTTTTTCACCTATCATAGGCATTTTCCTTACGGGCAAAGGTGCCAGAAACTGCCTTTCGTTGCCAAACGGAATTTGTAACTGTCCATTTGGTTTAGCTTCGTTTGTAGCAACTTTGCTCACCAGTTTGTTTGCCGATAAGCCATACGATAAAGGCAGGCCTGTTTCACGCGTAATTTTTGATTTTAGTTCACGGGTAAATTTGCTGCAGCCGAAGTGCTTATCCATCCCCGTCATATCAATATAAAATTCATCAATTGATGCCTTTTCAAAAGCAGGAACTTCTTCGCGTATTATATCTGTAACGGCAGTTGAGAATTTACTGTATTCCTCAAAATCGCCCTGCAATACTGTGGCATGCGGACAAAGCCTTCGCGCCAGTTTCATCGCCATGGCGGAATGAACACCAAATTTACGTGCCTCATAACTGCACGCCGCCACCACCGCCCTGTCTGATTTACCGCCTATAAGCAACGGCTTTCCCTTCAAACGGGAGTTTTTTAAACACTCTACCGATACAAAAAATGTATCGAGATCTAAATGGCTTACTATGCGTTGCTGCGCTGACATAAAACGAAATTACTAAATTATTTAGCATTGGATTTTAAAAAAATATCCACATTTTTTTAAAAAATTAATTAAACGTTTGTTTGAATAACGTAAATTTGCATCCCCAAAAACAAAAACTAAATGAAATTCAACGACAAACAAGTGCAAATAATAGAAGAGGCTGAGAAACTGTTTGCTCAAAAGGGATTTAAAGGAACATCGGTGAGAGAGATAGCTCAAAATGCCGGAATAAACCTGGCTATGATATCATATTATTTCGGATCGAAGGATAAGCTTCTTGAGGCAATATTTGTGTATCGCGGCCATAACACAAAAATTTCTTTGGAAGAAATACTTAAAAACGGCAAAATGTCTCCTGCCGAAAAAATTGATGTATTAATAGAAAAATATGTTCAAAAGATATTTTCGCAGAAGCCGTTTTATAAAATTATGAGCAAAGAAATGCTCACCAACAATACTGA
Organism: Bacteroidota bacterium; assembly: GCA_018268175.1. GTDB lineage: Bacteria > Bacteroidota > Bacteroidia > Chitinophagales > Chitinophagaceae > Ferruginibacter. The sequence continues at coordinate 4,958 of JAFDXB010000198.1, forward strand.
AAACACCGAAAAACTAATTCTTGAAATAAAAACGCAAAACCTTGAATTGATAGCAAAAATAATTTCTGAAGGACAAAAAAGCGGAGAATTTTCAACAGATGTTGACTTACCGCTTATAATGGCAACACTTTCGGGCGCAGCAAACAACTTTATTGCAACACAAAAATATTACAGAAAACTCAGTGGCCTAGAAAGCATGAAAGAAAAAGAATTTGAAAACCTTCTGCTCAACAAACTGACAAAAAACTTAAAACGGATATTTAAAACCTTATTATCTAATGACAATTAAAAAAATATTTTTACTGATTATTGTTTCAGGAGTTTCAGTTGCAAAATCGCAGCAAATAACACTTCAGCAAGCAATTGAAATGAGTTTGGCAAACAGTAAAACAGCCGCAATAAAAAACCTTCAGGTTGATAATGCATCTGCGGCCTTACTTGAAGCAAAGCAGCGAAAGTTGCCAAACGCTTCAATTTCGGGAAGCTACCTTCAATTAAACAGTGCAAAAATTGATCTTAAAACAAAAAATCCAAATCCACAGCCTGCACCTAAAGTAAGCAATGCAATGTATGGCACCTTAAATTTAAACTTGCCTGTTTATTCAGGAGGAAAATTAAAATACGGCATAAAAGCAGCGGAAATGAGCAAGCAGGCATTTGAATATGATGCCGAATATGAAAAACAAAATGTTGTAGAAACTACTGTTGAACTTTATGCAGACCTGTACAAGGCGCACAACGCTTTAAAATTAGTAGAAGAAAATTTACAGCGTTCAATGCAAAGAGAGAAAGATTTTGCTAACCTCGAAAAAAACGGAATAATTCCGCGTAACGATCTTTTAAAAGCAAATCTTCAAACAGCTTCAATAGAATTATCATTACTTGAAACACAAAACAATATTAGCCTGGCAAATGTAAATATGGATTTGCTTCTTGGTTTGCCACAGGGAACAGAAATAAATACAGACAGTACAGAATTTGAAAATGTAATTGATTTAAAGCCTGTTTCAGAATATATAGATTCTGCACTCAAAAACAGGTTCGATATTAAATCATCAAATTCAAGAACAAAAGCCGGAGAATATAATTTAAGATCTGTAAAGGCAGAAAAAATCCCTTCTTTAGCACTAACCGGTGGCTACATTGCAGCTTATATTCCAAAAGTATTAACAGTAACAAATGCAATGAACATCGGCATTGGCCTTTCGTATAACATATCGTCTCTTTTCAAAAATAAAGCACGTGAAATTCAGGCTGCATCAACTGTTTCGCAAATGAAACTTCAGAGCGAACTGCTAAAAGACAAAGCTATAACTGAAGTAAGTAAAAATTATTTTGATGTAGTAAAATCGTTGAAAAAAATTGAAGTACTAAAAAAATCAGTTGAACAATCTTCAGAAAACTACAGAATTGTAAAAAACAAATACAACAACAATTTAAGCACATTGTCTGATCTGCTGGAAGCAGATGTTGCCGAACTACAATCAAATTTAGACCTTACTGTTGCTAAAGCAGATGCTTTTGTTGCTTACAACAGGTTATTAAGGTCTGCAGGAAAATTAAACATCAAAAATTTATAATTAATGATACAGAGCAAAACTGAAACAGAAACATCAATAAAGAAAAAAAGAAACCCTGTTTTTATTATTATTCTCGGCGTGCTTGTAATAGGCGGTTTGTGGTTTGGGTTGTCAAAATATTTTCATAGTCTGCATCATGAAGAAACTGAAGATGCACAGATTAGTGCTGATATCAGTCCGGTAATTCCTCGTGTTTCCGGTTACGTTAGTGAAGTAAAAGTATCAGATAACCAATATGTAAAAAAGGGAGATACATTGCTAATTATAGATCAGCGAGACCTTCAGATAAAACTTGAACAGGCAGAAGCTGCACTTAGCTTAGCCCAAGCTAATTTAATTTCTGCTAAAGCAGGAACGCAAGCATCTAAAGCCAACATAAACACTGCCGCTGCTTCGGTTGGAACAATTGAGGCACAAATAGAAGCTGCAAAAATAAATTTGCGCCGTGCAACTGAAGATTATGAAAGATATAAAAACCTTATTGCCGATCATTCGATAACTCAACAGCAATATGAACAAGCGTTGGCCGCCAAAGAAACTGCAGAAAAACAAGTGCAGATTCTTCAGGGGCAAAAAGAGCAGGCGTCAAAAGCAACAAGTGCTGCATCTGCGCAAAGCAACGCCACATCAACACAAATTGAAAATGCAGATGCAATAATTCAACAAAGAAAAGTTGATGTAGATGCAGCCAAATTAAATCTTTCATATTCTGTTATAACTGCACCCGAAGACGGACTTATTTCCAAAGTGAATGTTAAGCCCGGCCAGGTTGTACAGGCAGGGCAGTCGCTATTCAGCATTGTTCATAATGAGCAAATTTGGGTAACCGCAAATTTTAAGGAAACGCAACTTAACAAAATGATGATTGGGCAAAAAGTTGATGTGCATGCTGATATTTTCCCCAAACATACTTTTCATGCTTCAATAGCATCATTTGCGCCTGCAACGGGTTCCACATTTGCATTGCTTCCGCCTGATAATGCAAGCGGAAATTTTGTAAAGGTAGTTCAACGTATTCCGGTAAGAATTGAATTTGCAGACCCGTCAGATTCGCTGGTAAAAAAACTCCGTCCGGGAATGAACGTAGTAGTTGATGTCCATTTAAATTAATCTTCACCTTATGGAACACAATAGTTTAGTTGAGTATGGTTCCCGCCGGGTAGTAATAACAATTACGGCAATAGTTTGCGCATTACTTGAAATTGTTGATACTACAATTGTAAATGTTGCTCTAAACGACATGAAAGGAAACCTCGGCGCAACAACAAGTGAGGTAGGCTGGGTTATTACTGCCTATGCAATAGGAAATGTAATTGTTGTGCCTTTAACAAGCTGGCTATCGCAGCAATTCGGCAGAAGAAATTATTTCGCAGCATCTATTATGTTGTTTACTATTTGTTCATTCTTATGTGGCAATGCCACCGGAATTAATGAACTTATAGTTTTTCGTCTGTTGCAGGGCGTTGGTGGCGGGGCGCTGCTGGTTACCTCTCAAACCATAATAACAGAAAGTTATCCTGCAGAAAAAAGAGGTATGGCGCAAGCCTTGTATGGCATGGGAGTAATTATCGGCCCTACGCTTGGCCCGCCGCTTGGCGGATATATCATAGATAATTTTTCATGGCCTTATATTTTTTATATTAATATCCCTTTAGGAATTATAGCAACTCTTCTTACTTTACAATTTGTAAGAAGCCCGCGCTACGCCGAAAAGAGTAAAACTAAAGATATTGACTGGTTGGGGATAGCTCTGCTGGCAACTTTTATTGGTTCGTTGCAATATATTCTTGAAAAAGGCCACGATGACGACTGGTTTAGCAGCAACACTATTATATTGCTGACTGTAACTTCAGTGTTGGGATTTTTCTTTTTTATATGGCGTGAACTTACATTTCGTAACCCGGTTGTAAACCTCCGCGTTTTAAAAAATGGCAACCTCCGGGTTGGAACTGTATTATCATTTATTATGGGTTTCGGTTTATACGGTTCCACATTTATAATTCCGCTTTACACACAAGCGGGGTTAGGTTGGACAGCAACACAAGCCGGATTTTTAATGGTTCCATCTGCTCTTACAACTGCAGTGTTTATGCCGGTAATAGGCAGATTATTGCAAGGCGGAGCAAAGAAACAACTGCTTGCAGCAACAGGAATGCTGTTGTTCGGGATATTCTGTGTTTGGGGTTATAAAATATTAACGCCGGATACAGGCGCAGATGCTTTCTTCTGGATGCTTATACTTCGGGGTGCTGCTATGGGATTATTGTTTATTCCGGTTACAACTCTTTCGCTAAGCACTCTCAAAGGAAGGGAAATTGGGGAAGGAGCGGCATTTACGGGAATGATGAGACAGTTGGGTGGTTCATTTGGAATTGCACTTATCACAACTTTTATGTCGCAAAAATTAATGGTTCACAGAAGCAACCTTGTTGGCCATCTTGATATTAACAACCCTGATGTTCAAAACAGAATAAATGGAATCGCTCAGTCTTTTATTCAAAAAGGATTTCCTTTTAATATCGCTAAAGAAAAAGCTTTACAATCACTTGATTTCATGGTTTCAAAACAAGCTATGGTATTAACATACATGGATGTTTTTTGGTTTATTGGAATGATGTTTTTTCTCTGTGTCCCCTTTGTACTTATGGTGAAAGACAGGAAAAACTCAACAGTAAACATTAGTGAGGCGATGCATTAAATTCTTAAGAATTTAATTCCTGGCGTGATTGCTTTTTTAATTTTTCTAAGACCCATGCACTTAAAATCATCCAGGCCGCTCCAACGCAAAAGCCTGCAACCACATCACTGGTATAGTGCATCCTTAAATATATCCTGCTAAACCCAATTAGCAATGCAAAAATAATAAGAGCAATTCCAATAAGAATTTTAAGGTTTTGATTCATTGTAGTCTTCCACAGTAAAAAACCTAATAAACCATAAAAAATAAATCCTGATGTTGCATGGCCGCTTGGGAAACTGTAATTCAGTAAAGGATTTAACAAAGGGTCGGAAGGCCTTGCTCTTTGAAAAATTATTTTCATAAAGTATATTATTAAAAAGCCGCCTAAACCAATTACGAAAACTTCAAGCATTCGTCTGTATAATTTTTCAAAATAAAGAACAATAAAAACCACCACGTATGCAATACTTAGAAATGCAGCGGACGCAAAAAATGTAACTGACTTCATAACAGAGGTAAGTCCGGGAGAAATAACATGCAATCTTAAATATTCAAAAACGCTTTGGTCAATCCAAGCTTCCTTTTCTCCAACAACTTCATGGGCAAGCCATGAAATAATATAAATTAAAGCCAGAAATAACAACAGGAGCAAAATTAAGCCAACCGGAATTTTCTTAAAATACTTAGAGGTAAAGCTATTCATAACCGGCTGCCATTTAAGATTAAGTATTATTCATAAATTGTTCCATTAATTTTATCAAGAAGAAACAGGGCTTCCTGACTTTATATTATTCCCTATTAAAACCATTTTTATCTCTATGTAGGTAAAATCTTCCGGCAGGAAGGATTTTATATTTTTCAAACTGTCTGCTCCAATTTTATCAATCGCAAATAATATCAATTTTTCTCTTTCCTTGGTTACAAAATCGTAATGAGAAATTTTGCTTTGTTCCACATACGGAATAAGGTGGTTAAATATAGTTTGTTCAGCAAGATTTCTCTTTTCAGCAATTTGCAA
>JAFDXB010000199.1 GCA_018268175.1 Bacteroidota bacterium
CGGTCGGTACTTGGTAATGAATTTGAGGTAGAAAGAATTGAACATCTGCCGGAAGGCGGAAGGAGATGTTGCTATAGAATTAAAATAAACAATTAAGATAAACAAGTATTTAATTGTTATAAATAAAGGTTAGCGTAACTTCGCAAACCTTAAAACAGAGACGAGGATGAATGTGTTACTTTTTAATGGTGAGCCTGAGAAAATGCATGACAGCACTTCCCAAAGAATAATAAAATATTTTAGGGAAAAGTTTAATAGCATGAGTGGAGAAATTGAAGTTGACGAGGCAGATGTAAAAGGTATTCCGTTCTTTGATTTTAGCACAGAAGCACCTGCGAATGTAAAAATTCTGCTTCAGAAATTTCAAAAAGCAGACGTTCTTGTTTGGATGACACCGCTTTACCACGGAAGCATGACGGGAGCTATGAAAAATGCACTTGACTGGCTTGAATTAAGTTCAAATGATGAAGTGCCTTACTTAACAGATAAAGTTGTAAGTTTTATCTGCTGGGCAGATGGACTACATGCGCTGAATGGCATAAATTCTATGGATTCGGTGGCAAAGTCGCTCAGGGCTTGGGTTATGCCGTTTTCTATTCCTGTTGCAAGAAAACATCTTTTAATAAATGAAGAGTTTTCACCGGAATATAAAGGAAGGTTTGATTTGATGATAAAATTGATTACAGAAAATAAATTAGTTCAGAAAAATATTAATATAAAATCAGAAACAATATGATTACAGTATCTGATACAGCACAAAAGTTTATCACCGATCTTTTGGAAAAAGATTATCCCGGAGGAAAGCATTTTGTGAGAGTGGGTGTTAAAGGCGGAGGTTGTTCCGGGCTTGAGTACGAATTAAAATTTGAGACTGAAACCCGCCCGGGAGATGAAATTTATGAGGACAAAGGTATAAAGGTGGTTGTTGACCTAAAAAGTTTATTATACTTACACGGAACTCAATTAGATTATTCCGGTGGCCTAAACGGGAAAGGTCTGTTTTTTAATAACCCTAATGCAAGCCGCACATGCGGATGTGGAGAAAGCTTTGCAGTTTAAAAGTTCAACATGGAAAAAGAAAATCAGTTACTCGAAGATATTACCAATGCCGAATACGAATTTGGCTTTGTTACTGATATCCCCATGGATATTATTCCTGCCGGATTAAATGAGGATACGGTTCGGTTTATATCGAAGAAAAAAAATGAACCTGAATGGTTGCTTGAGTGGAGACTAAAAGGTTATAAAATTTTTAAGGATGCGCCAATGCCTTCATGGCAGAATTTTGATCTTCCTCCAATGAACTTTCAGTCGGTTTCATATTATGCCGAACCCAAAGTAAAAAAGAAACTTAATAGTCTTGATGAAGTAGATCCTGAATTGCTTGAAACATTTGCTAAATTGGGCATTCCCTTAAACGAGCAGAAGCATCTTGCGGGAGTTGCAGTAGATGCAGTGTTTGACAGTGTATCAATAGCAACCACCTACAAAACAAAGCTTAAAGAACTCGGTATTATTTTTTGCTCCTTCGGCGAAGCAGTTCAGGAGCATCCTGACCTTGTAAAAAAATATTTAGGAACTGTTGTTCCTCATTCAGATAACATTTTTGCATCTCTTAATACAGCTGTTTTTTCAGACGGATCCTTTGTTTATATTCCTAAAGGTGTGCGTTGCCCAATGGAACTTTCAACATACTTCCGCATTAATGCGGAGAATACAGGGCAGTTTGAAAGAACATTAATTATAGCGGATGAAGGAAGTTATGTAAGTTACCTTGAAGGCTGCACGGCTCCTAAACGGGATGAAAATCAGCTTCACGCTGCTGTTGTTGAGTTAATTGCAATGGAAGGAGCTGAAATAAAATATTCAACTGTGCAAAACTGGTACCCCGGCGATAAAGATGGTATAGGTGGTATTTACAATTTTGTTACTAAAAGAGGAATTTGTAAAGGAAAAAATTCCAGAATTTCCTGGACACAGGTTGAAACAGGATCTTCAATTACATGGAAATACCCGAGTGTTATTTTGCAGGGAGATAATTCTGAAGGAGAGTTTTATTCTGTGGCAGTAACAAAAAATGCACAGATAGCAGATACAGGAACTAAGATGATGCATCTTGGAAAAAATACCCGCAGCAGGATTATTTCAAAAGGTATTTCTGCCGGAAAAAGCCAGAATAGCTACAGGGGCTTGGTTTTCGTTGGGCCAAAGGCCGATAATGCCAGAAATTTTACACAATGCGATTCATTGCTTTTGGGAAGTAACTGTGGTGCACACACGTTTCCATACATTGAAGTGAAGAATGATACAGCAATGGTAGAACATGAAGCAACAGCATCTAAAATAGGCGAGGATCAGGTGTTTTATTTAAATCAGCGTGGAATTGATTCAGAAAATGCAGTTGCTTTAATAGTAAATGGTTATGTAAAAGAAGTATTAAATCAGCTTCCGATGGAGTTTGCGGTGGAAGCACAAAAATTATTGTCGCTTACTTTAGAAGGAAGTGTAGGATAAAATATTAAAGTTCAAATTATGTTAACAATAAAAGACTTGCATGCGCAGGTAGATGGAAAAGAAATTTTGAAAGGTATTAACCTACAGGTAAATGCCGGTGAAGTTCATGCTATAATGGGGCCAAACGGCTCCGGAAAAAGTTCGCTTGCTTCAGTGCTTGCCGGGCGTGAAAATTATGAAGTTACAAATGGTGAAGTAGTTTTTGAAGGAAAAGATTTGTTGGAAATGGCGCCGGAAATTAGAGCAAGAGAAGGAGTTTTTCTTGCGTTTCAATATCCGATTGAAATTCCGGGAGTTTCCAATATCAACTTCTTAAGAACTGCTCTTAATGAAATCAGGACTTATAAAAACCTTCCGCCGCTTGATGCCCGTTCTTTTATGAAATTAAGCAAGGAAAGACAAGACCTTGTTGAATTTGATGCAAAACTTGTAAACCGTTCCTTAAATGAAGGATTTTCAGGTGGCGAAAAGAAGAGAAACGAAATATTCCAGTTAGCAATGCTTGAACCAAAGTTGTCTATTCTCGATGAAACAGACAGCGGGCTTGATATTGATGCTTTAAGAATTGTTGCTAACGGCGTTAACAAACTCCGTTCAAAAGATAATGCTTTTGTAATGATTACTCACTATCAAAGGCTGCTTGATTACATTGTTCCAGATTTTGTTCATGTTTTATATAATGGAAGAATTATTAAATCGGGCACAAAAGAATTAGCTCTTGAACTGGAAGAGAAGGGTTACGATTGGGTTAAGGAAGCATATTATGAAGAAACTGTTTAAATGAATTTTATGAATACAGAGGTGAACGGCAATTTGATAAGCACTCTTAATAAAGAATTTGATTTTTTTATGGATTCAGGCGATGCTTCATTTCCTGAAAAGAGAAGAGAAAGTTTTGAGAAATTTAAAAAACTTGGTTTCCCAACCAGAAGAAATGAAGACTGGAAATATACAGGTGTAAATTCTTTTTTAAATGGTGGCTTTTCAATTGAGCCGGAAAATACTCATGACGCTAATTTTTCCGCAGATGACTTTCATATTCCAAAATTGGAATGTTATGAATTTTTTCTTGTAAATGGAGTTCTTCAAAACAATAACATTGAACTGCCGTCTTATATAAAACTCAGCTCAATAAAAATGGCCTCATCGAATGATAATGCTTCCAAAGCGTTTGGAAATGATGTAGATAATGATGCTGCCTTTGCTGCCTTAAACACTGCATTGTTTAAGGATGGTTTTTTAATTGAGATAGACAAAAATGCATCTGTTGATAAACCGCTGCACTTCATTCATTATTTTTCCGGAAAAGAAAAGGCATTTGTACAACCGCGAAATATGGTAATAGTTAACAGCGGAGCATCACTTTCTTTAGTTGAATCTTTTGTTTCACAAAAGGAAAATTCAGTATTTATAAATAATCTCACTGAAGTTAATGTTCATGAGAATTCTTTTGTGGACCATTATGTTTTACAAAACATGGAATCAGGCACTCAGATTGTAAATCAAACTGATGTTAGTTGTATTAAAGGCAGTGTTTATAATAATTATACATTTTCATTACCGGGTTCAGAATTAATTCGCAATAATCTTCATGTTCATTTAAATTCATCCGGTTCAGAAGCTCATTTGTTTGGTTTATATCTTGGAAATAGTAATCAGTTAATAGACAACCATTCAATGGTTAACCATAAATATTCTCATTGCGACAGCAATGAAATATATAAAGGTGTTTTGCTTGATAATGCAACAGGCGTTTTCAACGGCAAAATTTTTGTTCAGCATGATGCTCAGAAAACAAATGCCTTTCAACAAAACAACAATTTGCTTTTGAGCAAAAAGGCAGCGATAAATACAAAACCACAGTTAGAAATTTTTGCTGATGACGTAAAATGCAGTCATGGAACAACAATAGGCCAATTAAGCGGCGAGGCTTTGTTTTATCTTAAGTCCCGCGGCCTTAGCGATTCTTCTGCCAGAGCATTATTAGTTAATGCTTTCGCTTTTGATGTAACTGACAAAATAAAAATTCCTGAGTTAAAAGAATTTATTGAAACACTCGTTGCAGGCTACATTCCCGCTGAGAATTTATAATATGGAGTTCATTCAAAAACATACAATGCCATTAAACATTGAAGACGTAAGAAAACAATTTCCTATTCTTCAAACTCAACTTTACGGCAGGCCTTTGGTTTATCTGGATAATGCAGCTACCACACAAAAGCCTGTTGGTGTTTTAAATGCAATGGATGAATATTACAGAAATTATAATTCAAATGTTCACAGGGGAGTGCATAGTTTGAGCCAGAAAGCTACTGATGCTTTTGAACTTGTGAGAAAGAAGGTTCAGGAATTTATTAATGCCAAACATGAGCATGAAGTAATTTTTACAAGGGGAACCACTGAAAGTATAAATTTAGTTGCCTCCAGTTTCGGAAAAAGATTTGTAAACAAAGGGGATTCAGTGATTATTTCGGCAATGGAACACCATTCAAATATAGTTCCGTGGCAGCTTATGGCTGAAGAAAGAGGTGCAAAGCTAAAAGTGATACCAATTACAAATAGTGGTGAACTTGATTTATCGGAATTTGAAAATCTTTTAGATGAAACTGTAAAACTTGTTTCTGTTACCTATGTTTCAAATACCCTTGGAACTGTTAACCCTGTTGAAAAAATAATTGCCGCAGCTCATAAACAAAATATTCCGGTATTGTTAGATTCAGCCCAAGCTGTTGCCCATCTTGAAATTGATGTTCAAAAACTTGATGCCGATTTTATAGCTTTTTCATCTCATAAAATGTTTGGTCCTACGGGAATGGGGATTTTATATGGAAAGGAAAAGTTATTGAATGAAATGCCTCCATATCAGGGGGGAGGTGAAATGATAAAAACCGTTTCACTTGAAAAAACAACATACAATGTTTTGCCATTTAAATTTGAAGCGGGAACACCTTCTATTGCTGAAGTTATAGGCTTAGGCGCTGCTGTTGATTTTATTAATGAAACCGGTAAACAGAAAATAATTCAAGCAGAGAAAAATCTTATAAAATACGCTCTTGAAAAGCTTTCTGAAATAGATGAATTAACATTTATTGGAACTGCAAAAGAAAGAGCGGGTTCAATTTCATTCCTGGTTTCAACACATCATCCTTTTGATATTGGCGAATTATTAGATAAACAATCTGTTGCTGTGCGTACCGGAAACCATTGCACAGAGCCGATTATGAGTTTTTTCAACATTCCCGGTACGGTAAGGGCATCATTTTCTTTTTATAATACTTATGAGGAAGTTGATAAACTTTCTGATGCATTAAATAAAGCAATAAGAATTTTAGGCTGATATGACAATTAACGAAAAGCAGGATAATATTATTGACGAACTTTCCATTTTCGACGAATGGCTAGATAAGTATGATTATATTATTCAGCTTGGCAAAAGCCTTCCGCTTATTGATGAAAAATATAAGTTGGATGAAAATTTAATTAAAGGCTGCCAGTCGAGAGTGTGGCTACATGCTGAAATGCAGGATGGAAAACTTATATTTACTGCTGACAGTGATGCATTGATCACGAAAGGCTTAGTAAGTTTAGTTGTGGAAGTGTTGTCGGGTTCTACACCGCAAGAGATTGCATCTGCCGATTTATATTTTATTGATAGAATCGGCCTTCACAGCCATCTTTCGCCAACGAGGTCTAATGGGCTTGCATCAATGATAAAGCAAATGAAAATGTATGCAATTGCATTCAGTAAAATAAAGTAAGATGTTAAGAGATAAAATTGAAGAGGCTTTGCAAAATGTTTATGATCCTGAAATACCTGTTAGTATTTGGGAACTCGGCCTTGTATATGAGCTGAAAATTGATGTTGATGTTGTTTGGATAACAATGACATTAACAGCTCCGGCTTGCCCCGTTGCCGGGGAAATAATTCAAGATGTTCATGATAAGGTAATGGAAATTGAGGGAGTAAAAGATGTGCACGTTTCTCTGACTTTTGATCCTCCATGGGAAAAATCAATGATGAGCGATGTGGCTAAGATGGAACTTGGCTGGTTATAACTAAATATAAATTTAAAAAAAAAGAGGTTTTATGAAAAAATTATTTCTTATTGCATTTTTTGCTATCATTACAGTTTCGGGAATTTCTCAATCTTGGGTTTCAGATACTAACCATTCACGCTTAGGCTTTACCGTTACTCACTTTGGAATTTCTGATATAACAGGAAATTTTGAAAAGTTTTCTGTAACTATTAATTCTTCTGCAAAAGATTTCAGCGATGCTGTAATTGAATTAAATACTGATGTATCCTCAATAAACACCGGAATTTCACCGCGTGATAAACATTTAAGAAGTGCTGATTTTTTTGATGTTGAAAAATATCCAACAATGACTTTTAAAAGCACTTCTATAAAAAAAACCGGTAATAATTTATATGAATTATCAGGTGACCTTACACTTCATGGTATTACAAAACCTGTTACAATGATTTTGAAATTCCGTGGTACAACTGAGAGCAAAGGCCGTGTAATTGCGGGCTTACAAGTTACCGGCATGATAAAAAGATCAGACTTTAATATCGGTGGTTCTTTCCCTAATGCTGTTATCAGCGATGAAGTGGAAATAAAAGCTGACGGAGAATTTAGTATTCAAAAATAAAATTAAAACTATGAGCGGCATTAATTACGTAGAAAGAAACGGTAAACATTTTATAACATACAATGAAAATGGAGCCGAAGCCGGCTTTATCGAAGTAACTTCTAATAATAAAGTAATTAATGCCCTTCATACTGAAGTAAAACCTGAATTTTCAGGAAAGGGAATTGGAAAGCTGTTGTTTAATGGTTTTGTTGACTATGCTAAAAGTAATGGCTTAAAAGTGAAGGCTGATTGTACTTTTATTCATTCTCAATTAAAAAGGCATCACGATGAATTAAAGGAAATTATTGCTGATGAAGTATGAGTTCCTGAAACTTGTTGATATTCTTGGCATAACCGCTTTCAGCATCTCCGGTGTGTTTGCTGCAATGGAAAAGCGCCTTGATGTTTTTGGTGTTTTTGTAATTGCCTTCATCGCCTCAATTGGTGGTGGTACTTTACGAGATTTGTTGTTGGGAGATACGCCTGTTCCCTGGTTGCTGAATTTAACTTATATAACAATTGTTGTAATTAGCGCAACTTTAGCAGTTTTATTTAAAAGCATCTTAAAAAACTTCAACAAGACTTTGCTTGTTTTCGACTCTCTCGGATTGGGATTCTTTACAGTTTTAGGAATTCAAAAAGGTATTTCTTACGGACTGCATCCTGTGATATGTGTGGGCCTTGGAACTATTACTGCATGCTTTGGGGGTGTTGCAAGGGATATTACCTTGGGACAAATTCCTTTAATTTTTAGAAAGGAAATTTATGCTTCCGCGTGCCTTATAGGCGGCACAATTTATCTCTTATTTTATTATCTTAATTTCCTGAATGGTTTTTCTGATTTAATATGCATTTCAATAATTTTTATTATCAGAATTTTGGCAGTAAGATTTGATTTACGCCTTCCATCAATATATAAATATTAAATTTTGTTTTAAAGGTGGGTATGATTGTTCTTCACCTACTTCTTCCATTTTTTTGAACATTAAGATGGGATTTTAACCATTAAGTTATTAAGGGGAATTAAGGAAATAAAAAGTTGGTTTCTATTTTAACCATTAAGTTATTAAGGGAACTAAAAAGTTGGTTTCTAAGAATTTTGGCTAAAAACTTTTTTTTGTAAGAATTTTAACCATTAAGTTATTAAGGGAATTAAGGAACTAAAAAGTTGGTTTCTAAGAATTGTGGC
>JAFDXB010000019.1 GCA_018268175.1 Bacteroidota bacterium
ATTTCTAAATTGAAAAAATTCTCCATCATACTGCCTGTTCATAATGGCGGAGATTATATTAAAGAATGCGTTGAAAGCATTTTAAATCAAACATTAAATGATTTTAATTTAATTGTTCTCGATAATTGCAGTTCAGATAATACTGTTGTCTGGTTGCAATCTTTAAATGATGCACGAATTGAAATAATAAATTCACCTGTTTTATTAAGCATAGAAGAAAACTGGGCACGTGCGTTGGCTTGTAAAAAAAATGAATTTGTTACTTTAATCGGCCACGATGATGTATTACTTCCGCATTATCTGGAAGAAATGAATACATTAATTCTTAAGCATCCACAAGCTTCATTATATCAGAGCCATTACAATTTTATAAATTCAAAAGGCGAAGTTTCAGGGCCGTGTAAACCAATGGATGAAATTCAATTAGGACATGAATTTTTGGCTGCACAAATGGCAAACACTATTAACAGTATGGGAACAGGCTATATGATGCGCAGTATTGATTTTGATGCAATAGGAGGGATGCCGGTTAACTATCCTAATCTCATTTTCGCTGATTATCATTTGTGGGTCTCTTTATCATTGCTTAGTTATAAAGCAACAACTTTTAAAACTTGTTTCAATTACCGTATTCACAATAGTGTTTCAAAAGTTACCAATGGTGAAAAATATGCAAAGGCTTTTGAACAATATGTATATTTTATTGCAGACCTGGCAAATACAAATTCTTTGATTAAGCAAGTTGCTGAAAGGTATTCGTATGATATGATAATGTATTACACACAATCATTATCGCACCGGATTTTAAAAACTCCAAAAGAAAGCCGGCAAATAAATGTGAATGAATTTATTGACAAATGCAGTGAGTATTTATCATTGTTAGCCCCTGATAAAACATTTGACGCTCGTAACAGAAAAAAAATATGGCTTGCAGAAAAATTTGATTCAAACTCTTTTACAAGATCAACCTTCCATATTATAAAACGAGTGGCCGATTCGTTCTCTTCGTAAGTCGTGTTCCATCATTTCATTTACAAGTTCTTCAAGAGTATAGGTAGCTGACCATCCTAATTTTTCTTTTGCTTTTGCGGGGTTACCTATTAATAAATCTACTTCAGCCGGCCTGAAATATTTTGTATCAATACATAAAACCTCCTTTCCAACCGGAAGTTGGTAATCGCTAATGCTGCATGATTTAACAAAAGCCTTTTCATCAACTCCTTCCCCTTTAAATTCAAGTTCGATACCTACTTTTTTGAAACATAAAATAACAAAATCGCGTACGCTTGTTGTGCGGCCTGTAGCAAGAACAAAATCTTCCGGTTCTTTTTGTTGCAACATGCGCCACATTCCTTCTACATAATCTTTTGCATGTCCCCAGTCGCGCCTTGCATCAAGGTTTCCAAGTTTTAATTTATCGGCTTTGCCGAGAGCAATCCTCGAGGTTTCAATAGTTATTTTACGTGTTACAAAACCTTCTCCACGCATTGGGCTTTCATGATTAAATAAAATTCCGTTTACGGCAAAAATATTATACGATTCACGGTAATTTACAACTATCCAGTATGCATAAAGCTTTGCAACTCCATAAGGCGACCGTGGATAAAACGGAGTTTTTTCTGTCTGTGGAATTTCCTGCACCTTACCATATAGTTCAGACGTTGATGCCTGGTAAAACTTAGTTTTATTTTCCATCTTTAAAATTCTGATGGCTTCTAAAATCAATAAAACTCCTGTTGCATCAGAAGTTGCAGTGTATTGCGGCGTTTCAAAGCTTACCTGAACATGGCTTTGAGCACCTAAATTATAAATCTCATCGGGCTGTGTTTGCTGAATTATGCGTAAAATATTACTGCTGTCAGTCAGGTCGCCGTAATGCAAAAATATTCTGCCATTGTATTTTTCATTGTAAATAAGATGGTCTATTCTGGCAGTGTTCAGCAAAGAACTTCTCCTTCTAATTCCATGGACAACATATCCTTTTTCTAAAAGTAATTCTGTTAAATATGCCCCGTCCTGGCCTGTAATACCTGTAATTAAAGCAACTTTCATTTCCCGGTTAAAAAATTTGCCAAATATACATAATATAATCACCATTCATACCTTTGCCGCAAACAACAGACAGGACATGAAGATTGCGGTTAATTGCTGGATATTAAGAAACAAACAACTTGATGGAATCGGAAATTTTACGGTGGAAACTATTTCCAGAATCATTCGTCAAAATCCTAATGATACATTTTTAATAATGTGTGATAAGAAATATTCTGAGAAGTATTTCGACTTCCCAAATGTAGAATTACATAAAGTTTTTCCTGCCTTGCGCCATCCTGTTCTATATTTTTTTTACATGGAAACATCGGTAAAAAGATTTTTGGCCATCCATAAGCCGGATGTGTTTTTATCAATGGATGGTTTTCTTTCTCTTTCTTCAACAGCAAAGCAGATTCCTGTTATTTACGACCTTAATTTTGAACATTACCCCAAAGACCTTAAATGGCGTAACCGTTTTTATTACAGGACTTTTTTTAAAAAATTCGCTCATAAAGCGAGCCGTATTGCTACTATATCAGATTACAGTAAACAGGATATTATTAATTTATACGGTGTTGATGAAAGCAAAATTGTAAATGTATCCTGCGGAATTAAAGAAAAATTCAGGCCTTTATCTGAAAGTGAAATATTAAGTACAAGAGAAAAAGTTTCAGAAGGAAAACCTTACTTCTTTTTTATAGGATCAATGCATCCCCGGAAAAACATTATTCGCCTGCTACAGGCATTTGATTTATTTAAAGAAAAATATAAGACAAATGTAAAACTTGTACTTGCAGGGCCAATATGGGATAATAATGAAATTCAGCCTTTCCTTAAAGAAATTAAAAATATAAAAGACATAATTTTTACCGGGAGAATTAGCGATGATGAACTTAAAATGCAGTTAGGTTCAGCAATGGCACTTAGTTTTATGCCCACTTTTGAAGGATTCGGATTGCCCATTGTTGAAGCATTTCAGGCGGAGGTTCCTGTGCTATGCAGTAATGTTACATCAATGCCGGAAGTTGCCGGAGATGCGGCATTGCTTGCAGATCCATTCAATATAAACGACATCTCCGAAAAGATGTTTAAAATTTATTCTGATGATACTTTGAAACGTGAATTGATTGAAAAAGGGAAGGAGAGAAAAAAAATATTTTCCTGGGACCGAACAGCGGAACTTCTCTATGAAGTAGTTAAATCAGTGGTGTAAGATATTTAATTATAAATTTTTTAATCCTTATTTGCATTGTATTTAAGCACAAAGTAAACAAAGCTTTGTGTCCATTTAGGAATTCCTTTGTGAACTTAGTTGTTACAATCAGTTTTGCAAATTATAACGGTGATAAACCCGCCAATACTCAAGTAAATCTGTCAATGTTTTTTCCATTGAAATTTTTGGCTCCCATCCCGTTGCCTCATGAAGTTTTTCATAACTCCCAACAATCTCTTTATTTTCTGAAGGCCTGAAATTATTTTTATTTGTTACGGTTGTAATGCTCGCTCCCGTAATATTTTCAAATATTCTGATTATATTTTTTAATTTATAACCTTTACCCGAACAAACATTATATGTTTCGCCCGTATGGCCGAACTGAAGCAAATCATAGTAAGCTCTAACCACATCTCTAACATCAGTAAAATCTCTGATAACCTCAATGTCGCCAACAATGAGTGTAAGGTCTTTTTTTCCTTCTTCAAGTTGTTCAGAAATTTGATTAACAAAAGAACCTATTACAAAGTTTTTATTTTGAAATGCACCTATATGGTTAAACGATCTGGTATGAATTAAATCAAGTCCATAATTTGTTGAATAAATATTTACCAAATTATTTTGCAATACCCTTGCAGCTCCGTAAGGGCTAACCGGGTTGGTGCGGTAAGTTTCCTTTAAGGGCAGTGATTTGCCGGCTATAATACCGTATTCTTCTGCTGAACCAACTGACAACATTCGGCACTTTGATTTTAATTCCCTCAGAGATTCTAAAATATTTATGAATATCTCAGAGTTTTCCAAAACCAGTTCGCCGGGCTTTTGCCAACTGTAAGCGACACTGCTTTTAGAAGCAAGATGAAGAATATAGTGAGGGCGAAAATCTTTAATTGACCTTTTAACTGCTTCTTTGTTGCGCAAATCGCATTGCAAAAATTCTAATTTTACATTTGAAAAATTTTCAGCAGTAAAATTCGGAGGCGTAGAATTATATATTCCAAGCACCTGAAAAGTATCGTCTGCCGTACTGAGCATTTCAACAAAATGCCGTGCTACAAACCCCGCAATGCCGGTAATATATATCCTCATATAGAGAAGGTTTCTTCTGCTTTAGCTGCAATATTATGCCAATAAAAATGATTATAAAACCCCTGAGGTGTTTTTTCGCCATCTTTTATTTTAATAATTGCATCGGCAAAGCCTGTATAATCGTTATTTTCTACAACAATAAGTTTTTCTCCACATATAGATCGGGGAACTCCAATTGCACCATTTACAGTACTTACCGCCGATAATCCATTGCCAATGGCCTCTACCAATTTTGTTTTTATTCCGCCGCCATCAATAATAGGATTTAAAAAAACATCTGAACCTAAAAAGTATAAATTTATATCATCAACAAAACCTGCATTAATAAAATTCGAAAATGATTTCAACTTCTCCTCAAATTGCTTTGGTAAGCCTTTTCCACAAATAATTATTTTGTGTTTTATTCCTTTCATAATTAATTCAGGTTCTATTTTTTGAATTAATATTTCCAATGCATCTAAATTTGGCCTATAATTTAAAGTGCCATTAAAAAGATATATTTTTTCATCTTCCTTTATTGAATATAAATTTCTCAATTTATTTTTTGCATCAGTTAATTTATCAATAGTCGGCATTTGAGAAAGATCGAATCCATAAGTTATTACAAAACATTTTTCCTTTTTCAGATTAAATGTTTTAATAGCATAATTTTTATCTTCTTCAGTAATGAAGAAATTTATGTCTGCATTTCTGTGAACTGATTTTTCATACCATTCCAATAACCTCCACCATTTTTTACCTGTGCTTTTAAACCTTAAGGATTCAATATTATGCGAATGAATTACAAGTTTTACTTTGGCAATTTTTTTTAAAATAATTCCAAGCCACCCAAAATACGGATGTTCTAAGATTAGATGGCTGGCATTTTCAAATCTTAGAACTTTTAATGTTCGCGGAATTAAAATAGGATTAAAATATCTGAACAAGGAACTTCCTAAATTATTATAAAACTTGGCAGGGAATTTTTCAGGCAATATGGTGTTGCTTGTTGTAATTATTGCAACAGGTAACAACTCTCCCAAAAATTTATAAAATAAAGCAATACCTTTTTGTCCGCCCATTTTCGGCGGAAATACAGTGTAGGGAACAATTGCAACAATTTTATGCATTCCTTTTTCTGTATTTTAAAAACATATATACAACCCAGGCTATTGTTACTAAAAACACCAACCATCCTGAAGCTGCACTTATTTTATCGCCGGCATAATAAATTGTTGGTTCAAACTTAAATTCTATAACATGGTCGCCCGCAGGAATTTCCAGTCCTCTCAAAACATAGTTTGCTTTAAAATAATCTACCTTTTTACCGTCAATATATGCATTCCAGTCTTTATAGTAAACTTCACTGAAAATTGCAACATGCGGAGCTAATGAATGTGATTTATAAGTGATAGCATCATTATCGAAATTTGTCATAATTATGCTCGCCGTGCTGTCATTGTCTTTTGGAACATAATTTTTTATAACGTTTTTGAATGATTCATCAACAATTGCTGTATCCGCTGGATTAAAATTATCAAGAGCTTTCATTTCTTCAACAGGGCCTTTCACAAATTTCACTGCGTTAACAAACCACGCATTTCCAAGAGCTTGTGGGTTACGTTGAGCAACAATATCATTTCCTTGCTGTATAATAAAATACTTTGTATTAAGCATATCAATAACAGCCATGTTAGGCCTTCCACTTAACTGATAAGCCATTAAGTCATCATAAATTCCCAGCTTCGCAGGATGATAACCTCCAATAGATTTATGGTAGTAAGAAGTTTTTGATTCGTCCAGGCCACGTGTTGTATTGAACACCCTGAAATTTGGATCTTTATCTGCCAAGATGGTTCTGTCAGCATCACTTAACGGAAATTCACTTTCAGTATAGTTATCTTTTAATTCAAAACTTTGTTTGTTTAAATAATTCATTCCGAAACCTAAAAGATCAATTGCAATTAAAACGGCAACAGCAATAACCATGTAATTATAGTTATATCTTTTTCGGATGTAAAGCCCGATTGCTGCCGCAGCAAGTGCTATGAATATAAAAGAACGGAACAGGTCAGATAACATGAGCGAGGCTCTGTCTTGCCGTAAGGCACTTACAAATTCACGTGAAAGTTTTTGTGCATCAGGTGAATCTTTAAGGCTCATGTAAATGCCTTCATAAATCTGGTTATCTGTTAAAGGTTTTTGCGAATAGTTTAATTCTGCCAGCTTTTGCTCAGCATCTGGCGTTTTACTGTTTATTATTGAATTAAATGCTAAAGTTCTTTGTTTATTTTCTTTACTGAAATCTTCAGTGGCATAAAACCCAATTGCAATAATAAACATAACTGCAGTGGCATATAAGCCTTTTTTAAATCCGGCCCATTCGTTTTCAGATGTGTCATCAGCAAGTTTGCTTAAAACCATTGCTGATAATAATGGAAACAGTAGTTGCGGAATTAACAATATCATTGTCGGCACCCTGAATTTGTTGTACAAAGGGAAATAATCGAAAATGAAATAATTAAATGATTTAAAGTTATCACCCCATGATAAAAGGATTGCAATAACAGATATTGAAAGTATCCACCATTTATGTTTGTTATCTAAATAAAACATTCCGAACAGGAATAAAAAACATATAATTGCGCCAAGGTAAACAGGCCCGTTTGTAAAAGGCTGATCGCCCCAGTACAAAGAAGTGCTTTGTTGAAGTGCAATATTTTCTGCCTGGTCTTCAGGCACATTTAATTTGTTTTCAAGAAATTTTGCAACGTGAGATTTTGCGCCAAGTTTTGGAAATATATATTGGTCGCCTTCACGTACGGCAATATGAGTTCCATATCCCATAACTCCGGGAAACATCAGGCTCATAGTTTCGGCTTTGCCGTAGCTCCACATAAAAGCATAGTCTTTAGTAAGCCCGGTTGTTTTTCCATCCTTTACATTTTCATGTGCTTTATCTGAAGTTTCCATTATTAACTGGCCACCACGTTTCGATTCTTTCGCAAAATCATAAACAGTAAGCAAGGTAATTGCAGAAACAGCAACGCCTATAATTCCTGCAGCTACCATTAAGCCTACACTTTTAAATAAATGCGGCACCTCTTTGTTTTTTATAAATCTTATAGCATACGCAATTGTCATCGCTGCAAGCACCAGAAATAAATAATAACTTACTTGCTGATGTCCTTGATTAATCTGCAAAGCAGTGAACAGCATTGTAAGCACCAATCCGGAGATATATTTCTTTTCAAATAACAACACTACTGCTCCTATTACAGCAGGAGAATAGGCCAGAGCCATCATTTGAGTTTCGTGGCCTGCCGTAATTATTATTGGAGAAAAACTGCAATATGCAAATGCAATTGCTCCGACAATAGCGGCATACGGCCGAATGCGGAAACAAATGCACATGAAATAAAAACTTATGCAGGCAAGAAAGAAAAAGTTTATTGGTTTAGGAAGCCATAATTGAAATGCCCGGTCAATATAATGTAAAGGGTGAAACGTTCCTTCAATAGCTATTTGGTAAGCCGGCATGCCGGAAAACATACTGGTTACCCACAAGGGAACATGCCCATGAATATTTTTATATTCATATGACTGATGGCTCATACCTTGCCATCCTGTAACATCTCCCTGTTTAAGTATAACTCCCGACTCAAGGGCGGGCTTGCAAAAAATTACTGCAACAATTAAAAATACAGCTACTGCAATTATATGCGGTATTAAAGGCTTTAAGTTTCTCATGCTCTGATTTATGGTGGCACAAATTAGCTCAAAACCTTTAAATCACGCCATTTTTATTGTCCCTGGCTTTGAATGTTTTGCATATTGTCCATTTCTCCTTTTATATTTTTTCTTTTAAAAAGAGATGCGTCAAATTTCCCGAACCTCCAGTTAAAACTTAATCTGAATATCTGTCCCTTTCTTATTCTTTCATTATCCTGAATAAACAATTCAGAAGAAGCATAAGAAGAATAAGACCTGCTGTCGAGGATATCTGAAACGGTAAGAGTTAATGAACCTGCATTATTTTTAAGGAAGTTCTTTCTAACTGAAACATCAACACCATAATTTGGTTTAATGTATCCCTGAGCTGTTGTTTGGGCACCGCCTCCCCACCAGCCGCCGCCGCCACCGCCCGGAGGCATTAAGGTTTTGGCCTGGTAATCGGCATTCACCTGCACGGAAAAATCTTTCGGCAATTTAAAACTGTTTGTAAGTTTTGCAAACCAGCTAAAACCACTGTTGTCAACAGATCCGGGAAGATTTCCTGCTTTTATTGTGGCATTATATAAATTAACATTTGAAGTTATTTCCCACCATTTATTTATTTTGTTTTTGCCTGTCAATTCAAGGCCTACCGAATAGCTTGAATTTGCATTGGCATAAGTTGAAAAAAGCAAGCTATCTGCTTTCGCAGGATTGGGGTTTTTATCTCTGTATTGATATTTGGTAATAAGATTGTTTGAATTTCTTCCGTAAAGATTTGCAAAAAACGAATTGCCCGGGCTATATTGATTTGAATATCCAATTTCAATAAGGTTTGTAAATTCCGGTATTAAATCAGGGTTACCAACACTTAAGTTCAAAGAATCTGAATAATCAATAAAAGGAATCAACTGCCAGAAGTTCGGCCTTCTTACTTTCCTTGAATAGTTCATTTGAATATCTTGTTTATCGGTTAGTTTATATGTAAGAAATAAACTTGGGAATAAACTGAACGGATAATCGTTGCTGAATTTTGAATTTTTGGTGATATAGTCGCCGCTGTAAGAAGAGCTTTCCGCTCTCAGGCCTGCCTGATATGAAAATTTGTTTATTTGATGCGAAAATGTTGCATAGGCTGCATACACCTGGTCAGTAAAATTGTATTCAGAATTTAAGGCAGGAATAATAGTGTAATCACCGCTGCCGTTTTTAATATAGTTGTTGTTTTCTGTTGTAAAACTTCTATATGCATATCTTACACCGGCTTCAATTTTCTTTGTTTTACTTAATGGATTTACATAATCCGACTGCAATGTTAACGACTTATTATTACCGCCCCTTAACGATCTTTCAAAGGTTTGAAAACCTAGGCTTCCATTATCGAAATATGAACTTGTGAAATTGGACAGTTCATTGTTATTCCTGTAATTATAATTTACATCTGCTGTTATTTCTTTTCCTGCCTTCGCAAAATTGTGTTTGTAACTTAAACTTCCACCGTAGCCATCACCATTATTTTCACTTTCATTTTGTCTTTGAGATATATCGCTGTTTGAAAGTAATCCATTTTTATAATTGTTCCTGTTTATATTCAAAAGATCGGATGTTTCAAATTTTCTTTTAGAATAGTAACCGCTTAATGTAAAAGTGTTTCTATTGTCTGCAAAAAAATCCATTCCCATTCTCGCAAATCCGTATCCACCTTTGGTGGTTGGAGCATTGTTTTGATTTAATATTGAGGTAGAGTCATTTCCCAAAAAGTCTGTTCGAAGTGTTTTGGCTGTACTTTCAAATTTCATAAGGTTTACAAAAACAGAAGAAAAGAAATTTACTTTTCCCTGCCTGATATTAATATCTCCACCACCGCCCGGCCTTCCGTAAGAATCAATATTAAATCTAAGGTTGCCGTTGTATCCGGTTTTACGTGCTTTTTTTAATATAATATTTAAAATTCCCGAGCCACCTCCGCTTGCATCGTATTTGGCAGAAGGGTTTGTAATAATTTCAACAGATGCAATTTGGTCGGCAGGAATTTGATCGAGTGTAAGGGTAGTGGGCCTTCCGTCAACAAATATTTGTGGCGAAGCGTTTCTTAGAGTAACGTTACCGTCAATATCAACATTTAAAGAAGGGATATTTTTCATTACATCTTGGGCAGTTCCGCCTGCGGCAGAAATGTCTTTCTCTACATTATATACTTTACGGTCTAAATTCATTTGCAGCAATGGTTTTGTGGAAGTAACCACAACACTTTCAAGTTCCTTGTCATCAACTTGAAGTTTAATATTTCCAAGATCTTTTATAACACTGCTTAACGCTGAACTCATGTCGCCGGATTTGGCCGCATCCATATTAATATCAAACTTAACTTTTTCAGAAAAAGTTTTATAACCAACGCTGGAAATTACAAGAACATAATTTCCCATAACAGGAAGTTTGTCAATTAAAAATTCTCCCTTTTTATCTGAAAGTAAAATTGCAACAGTAAAATCTCTTTTCTTTTTGGTTGCTGTGTCCATGCGGTTTTGAACAAGTTGAATGCTTGCGCCTTCAATTGGGCGGTTGCTTGCCGCATCAATAATTTTCCCGTAAAACTGCCCTTGATTCATGTTTTGGCCGCGAGGAACCTGAGCATTGGAACTTATAAAAATAAAAGAACTTAAGATTAGCAGTAAGTATTTCATTAGCAATTATTATGGCGCAAAATTGAATTTTAAAAGTTATAAAAAAAGCTAAAAAAAGTATGAATGGTAAAACTCATTTTCTATTGGTAGAAAAAACTTTTTGGCAGAGAATTGATTTTATATATTTTTGCCGTCCCTTAATGGTAGCCATAGCTCAGTTGGTTAGAGTATCAGATTGTGATTCTGAGGGTCGTGGGTTCGAGCCCCATTGGCTACCCAACAAAAAGCCATCATATTTTTATGATGGCTTTTTTTATGCATTAACCTTTAAAAATTAACAATATAAATTTTAAACGGTTTGAAGTTTATTACTTCCCTTTATTAAATTTACAAAATGCATAAAATTGCAGATTTCATTATGAGTAAAAAGTTTATTCCAGTATTTCTTGCGCTAGTAGCCGCAAGTTTTTTTATTGCATTCAAATCTCAGGGAAGTAATGATAATATAGATAATCCTATTGAAAGGCATCAACAAATTTTAAAGAATGTTGGAATCCTTTTAGAAGAAGGCCATTACAGCCCTAGAAAAATTGATGACGCATTTTCCAAACTTGTTCTTGATAAGTTTTTAAAAGATCTTGATGCTGAAAAAAATATTTTTATTGAATCTGATATTAAATCTTTTGATCAGTTTAAAAATGTAATTGATGATGAAATTCATGGCCGGAAGATTGTTTCATTTTACACTATAAATGAGGTGTATTTAAAAAGGCTGAATGAAGTTTCACAATTTTATGAAAATATGCTTTTGAAACCATTTGATTTTACAACAAATGAAATGGTAGAAATGGATCCTGAGAAAAGAAGTTGGCCTGCTTCAGTTTCCGCAAGAGAAGATTTCTGGAGAAAAAGAATTAAATTTCTTGTGCTTGCAAAATATGTTGATTCAAAAGATGAGCAAGAAAAAAATAAAGATAAAAAGGATTACAAATTCAAAGCTGACAGTACTATTGAACGTGAATCTAGAGAGAACATAAAAAAAATGCTTGACAGGATGTTCAGTACTCGGAAATCAAGAGAAACTGAAGAAGAGAATTTCAGCACTTTTGTAAATGCTATTACAGGGGTTATGGATCCTCATACAACTTATTTTCCTCCCGTTGATTTGCGCTCATTTAATGAATCAATGAGCGGAAGGTTTTATGGCATTGGCGCTCAGCTTCGTGAGGATGATGGTAAAATTAAAGTCGGGCCTCTTGTAACCGGCGGCCCTGCATGGAAGAATGGAGAGTTAAAAGAAAATGATGAGATTATTAAGGTAGGGCAGGGAAACAGTGAGCCTGTAGATGTAACCGGATACGACGTTAGTGAAGCTGTAAAAATAATCAGAGGATCAACAAAAGGTTCCGAAGTTAGGCTGACAGTTAAAAAACCTGACGGAACAATAAAAGTAATTTCTCTTATAAGAGATGAAATTAAACTTGAAGATATTTTTGCTAAATCTGCAATTATAAATGGTGTCAATAAAATCGGTTATATTAATCTCCCCGAGTTTTATGCAGACTTCGAAAGGCAGGATGGCGCACGCAGTGGTGAAGATGTAGCAAAGGAAATTCAAAAATTAAAAGACGAAAATATTGCCGGACTTATACTTGATCTTCGGGGCAATGGCGGTGGCTCACTGTATGATGTTGTGCAGATGGTAGGATTATTTATTGATGAAGGTCCGGTAGTGCAAGTAAAGGGCAGAGATGAAAAAGTAACTATTCTTCGCGACAGGCAGAAAGGAATTTTATATGCGGGTCCCCTTGCTGTTTTAGTAGATGAAACCAGCGCATCTGCATCTGAAATATTTGCAGCAGCTATCCAAGATTATAAAAGAGGCGTGATTTTAGGAAGTACTTCCACCTTTGGAAAAGGAACTGTACAAAGAAATGTTCCCCTTACACCAGTGAGCAACAACAATATATTTTCTTCTCGCGATAATACAGATCTTGGAACTGTAAAACTTACTATTCAGAAATTTTATAGAATAAATGGAGGCACCACACAAATGAATGGTGTAATATCGGATGTAATTGTTCCGGACAGGCTTGAGTATTTAAAATTCCGTGAAAAGGATAATAAGTATAGTTTAAAGTGGGATGAAATTCCGTCATTGTCTTATAAACCATGGATTAGTACTTATAATAATGATTCAATAATAAATGAAGCACAAAGAGAAGTGAATCAGAATGCGACTTTTAACCAAATTAAATCTGATGTAAACTGGTTAGATAAAAATGCAGACAGAGCATATTCTTTGAATATTATTAAATACAAGGAAAAACTAAAAGAGCAAAAGGATATTTTTAAAAGCATAGAAAAAGCATATAAATTAAAGGACACTTTAGTTGTAAACAATTTATTATCTGATACGGCATATATAAATTCGGCGCCGGATAAAATTGAAAAAAATAAAGTGTGGATTAAAAGAGTGCAGGAGGATATTTTTGTTGATGAAGGAGTAAAGGTTTTAAATAAAATGATCCTGCAACAAAATTTTGCTAAGAAAGAATAAGAAAAAAATCTGTGCAATCCGCTAAAACCGTAACATCTGCGTTCTCTGATATTGTAAAGCGGATAATGCTGATTTTACTGATAACTGCGAGGCTTTTTGCCGTGGTTTATTTTTCCCATTAAAAAGTATGCTTCATTTATATCTTTAAGATCTTAGTACTTCACCATTAAAACATAATAGTTCTGTATAAAAAAAGGCCCTCACAATTGGAGGGCTTTTTAATTTGAAGATATTAATTTTAATTGTTGAAACCCGGCCTTAGCCTGTCTGTTTCCATTTGCTCTGCAAGCTTTACGGCTTCGTAAGCATTAACAATTCCTCCTGTTTTTGATAAAACATTCATTGGAACCATTTCTTTTGTTTGTGGATTTTTTACATTAGCCGTTGGTTTAACAACTGAATTTTCAATAATGAATTTTACCTGCTGCGCAGAAAGTTCAGGATA
>JAFDXB010000001.1 GCA_018268175.1 Bacteroidota bacterium
CAAGAGTTGGTATTGCAGCCCTAATGTTGACACATGGTGTACCTAAACTTATTATGCTTTTTTCAGGGCAGCCCGTACAATTTCCTGCTGTTATGGGATTGAGCAGCAATTTATCATTAACTATTACCGTTTTTGTTGAATTTTTATGCTCGCTATTTTTAATTGTTGGCTTAGCAACAAGGCTTTCTTCTCTATTCTCCGCCATTATTATGGCTGTTGCTGCTTTTTATATTCATAGTGCCGATCCATTTGCTGTTCAGGAAATGTCATTGCATTTCTTGTTAGTTTACATAGTACTGATTATTGCAGGTAGTGGAAGATACTCTGTTGACTATTTGTTGAAACGGAACAATTTAAAAAAGCAAAATATTACAAGCGATAAAAATTTCGCATTGGCAGGTTAATATTAATTGCACAATAAATAGTATTAAGTTATTATTAGTGATGGCAGTGCCAAAATTTTAAAACAACTAAAACAAATGGAAATTATGCATAAGAAAATAGTGATTTTAGTAGGTAGTTTACGCAAAGACTCAACCAATAGAAAAATAGCAAAAGAACTTATCCGCCTTTCATCTGAAAGATTAAATATGGAAATAGTTGAAGTTGGCCAATTGCCTTTATACAATGAGGACTTTGATAGTAACCCGCCTGCAGAATGGACGGAATTTAAAAACAAAATCGAACAAGCTGATGGTATTCTGATAGTCTCTCCTGAATATAACAGATCAATTCCCGGAGCATTAAAAAATGCTATTGATGTCGGTTCCAGGCCGTATGGTAAAAATTCTTGGGCTGCCAAACCTGGAGGAATTGTAACCAGTTCGCCTAGCGGAATAGGTGGGGCTGTTGCCAATCATCATATTCGTCAGGCAATGGTTTTTGTAGATGTTCCGATTATGCAGCAGCCTGAAGCATATATAAGTGGTTCATGGAATATATGGAAAGAAGATGGAGTAACAGTTGATGAAAAAACAGAACCATTTCTTAAGTCATGGATTACCGCTTTTGAAAACTGGGTTTATAAGTTTTAGCTCCGGGAAATATCAATTCTTAGTAATACCGGACAATTTTATAATTAAGATGCAGCAAATATGTTCTAATATAAACAGTTTGTTGCACTTCATAAAGCAACTGCACAATCATTGCTCTTGCAGCATGATGTTGGTATTTTATTGTTACTCGTAAAACGAGAAATCCAAATATTGAACACAATTAATTGTTGACTGCAACTTAAATAAGCATTCAATATTATTCTGAATTTTTTTATAATCAATAATTGCCCATTGGCTGATAGCTGCATGGACTTAAACAAAATAAAATGGAAAATCAAAATATAAATCCCTTGTTGTGTGATATCGAAACAGGAATATGTGAAATACCTTCAACCAAAAGTTCGGTTAAGGTAGATAAGATTAATATTGAAAAAGAATCAATAAAAGTAATTTATTACACTGACCCAATTTGCTCTTCATGTTGGGGGATTGAACCACAATTGCGCAAATTAAAATTGGAATATGGTAATAAAATTCACATTGAATATAGAATGGGCGGATTATTATATGATTGGAGTTACAACAGCGGCGGTATCAGCAAACCCGCTGATGTTGCACATCATTGGGATGAGGTGAGTGCTTACTACGATATGCCTATTGATGGAGATGTATGGCTGGAAGACCCGCTTTCATCATCTTTCCCGCCATCAATTGCTTTTAAAGCAGCGCAAATGCAGGATAAAGAAAAAGCGGTACAGTTTCTTCGTTCATTAAGAGAACTTCTATTTCTGCAAAAGAAAAACATAACAAAATGGGAATACATCAATCTGGCTGCCCAAAAAGCAGGGTTGGATGCTGCACAATTAAAACAAGATTTTGAAGGGGAAGCAAAGGAATTTTTTAAAGAAGATTTGGAGCTGGCGCAGAAACTCGGCGTTAGGGGATTTCCAACAATGTTCTTTGTTAATAACTTAGGCAATCAGGAAAAAGTTTATGGTTCTAAACCCTACAGTGTTTATGAGGCTGCAATTAAAAAACTATATCCGGCAATAAAGAAAGAAACATATCCAACAAGCAGGGAAAATTTGTTTGAAATATATCCAACTCTCACTTCAAGAGAATTTGCTGAGCTTTCAGCTATGCCGAAGGATATTGCTGAAACTGTTTTACAGGAAATGCATGAAGCCGGCCACCTTGAAAAACATATTTCTAAGAATGGTGTATTGTGGATGAGCAAAAAAGAATTAAGCTGATGCTTGAAAATTGGGCTCATTGTTTGTTTTTCGTAATTTAAATTCGGAGGTGATATATTTAAGGAAGCCATGATAATTTCCTTTAACTATTAATTTGGTAAATTATGAAAGAAGAATTTGAAAAAATTATACAGCCAAATTATGTAACTCCTAAGGGCACACGAATTGGACATGTACATTTAAAAGTGTCCAATCTTGAAAAAGCTCTGGAGTTTTATCGTAATTTATTAGGGTTTGAATTGACAACAATGTATGGCGATCAGGCTGCCTTTCTATCGGCGGGTGGTTACCATCACCATATAGGCCTAAATACATGGCATAGTAAAGATGCGACACCTGCCGGAAAAAGTGGAGTAGGTTTATACCATGCCGCTATTGTGTATCCCGAAAGAAAGGATTTGGCCGTTATTTTTAATCGCTTGCTCAATGCTTCTTACCCTTTATCCGGCGCCGCTGACCATGGAGTGTCTGAAGCTCTGTATTTAAACGACCCTGATGGAAATGGTATTGAATTATATTGGGATAAACCTAAGCATGAGTGGCCGCATCATTCAGATGGTTCTTTAGAAATGTACACCCGTGAACTTGACTTACAAGATTTATTGAAAGAACTCAATAAATAAAATTATGTATTGAATCCATCCTGAAAGGATTTAATTGAAATATCTGTAAGTTAATGCAACAACCTTGCTATTAGAATTTAATTCAAAAAAAACGTTAATAAATTAAATCTTTTTAACAGTTTTGTTTGCTGAATAATATTTTGATTACTTTTGTAAGCGAATACTCACTAACTAAAATTTTAAATGGCAGGTTTTACAGATAGACAAGTACAAATTATGGAAGCGGCTACAGGCCGTATTTCAAAATTTGGTATTCAAAATCTCACCATTAAAACTTTAGCAGAAGACGTAGGGTTGTCGGAACCTGCATTGTACAGGCATTTTAAAAGTAAAAATGAAATATTATCAAGTCTTCTTGAGTATTTTAAAAGGGAAATGGAAACTAGGATTGGTTCTATTGCTTTTAAATCCACTGATACTTCCGGTGATGAATTAAGGGAAATATTTAATTCTCAATTGCAAACTTTTAAAAATAAGCCTGCAATTGTAAGCGTCATTTTTGAAGAAAGTATTTTTCATTTTGATGAAAATTTAAGCAGTAAAGTGGCCGGAATTATAGAATTGATGCAGAATTATGTAAAAGCAAATATTTCAAAAGGACAAAAAAACGGCCATTACAGTAAATTAGTAAATAGTGAAACTCTTACCACAATCATATTAGGTGGAATAAGGCTTACTGTGTTAAAGTGGAAATTATCCGGCTTTAAATCAAACTTGGTTAAAGAAGGGAAATTGGTATTAGAAGGAATTTTAAAAATGATTGAAAATAAATAATTCGAAATATGAAAAAAGTATTTTTTTTAGCAATTAGTTCTCTTCTTCTATTTAGTTGTAATAACACATCCGAAAAGCAAACTGAGCAAAAACAGGAAGCCAAAACCGGCGAACAAGAACACAATCATAATGAAAGTTCTGAAATGATTGAACTTAATATGGGCCAAAAATGGCTTGTAAATAATGAAATGAAACCTTTTGTTACAAATGGAGAACAATTGGTGGCACTTTATATAAAAAACAACAAAACCGATTATAAGTTCTTGGCTAATCAATTAAAAGAAGAAAACAGCCAACTTATAAAAAGTTGTACAATGAAAGGCAAGAGCCATGATGAACTACATAAATGGTTGCATCCTCATTTGGAATTAGTGAAGAGTTTAGAAAACGAAACCGATCCTGCGATAGCAGCTAAAACAATTTTAGAAATTCAAAATTCTTATAAAACCTATCACTCCTATTTTGAATGATCTTTAATGAATTTGCATATGACTAATATTTATATTTAATTTTGAATGATGAAACGATTATTGGCAATATTCTTTCTTTTTATTTTTCTTAATGCTAATACGGCATTAGGAGAAATATTGAAATTGCCAATCTTAATTCATCATTACTTTGAGCATGCTCAAGAAAATAAGAGCGAAACCATTTTTTCTTTTATAGCTCAGCACTACAAAGGAAATTTTAATCACCATCATCAAGGCAATCATAATGATCACGAAAAGTTGCCATTTAAAACGCTGAATAGCCATGCAATTCAGGTTGTAAGCATGATGCCACATCCTTTCATTACAATCTCGCAAATTATATTTAAGTCACCCGATTTAAAAATT
Source organism: Bacteroidota bacterium (assembly GCA_018268175.1). Classification (GTDB taxonomy): domain Bacteria; phylum Bacteroidota; class Bacteroidia; order Chitinophagales; family Chitinophagaceae; genus Ferruginibacter. Next base: position 4,482 of record JAFDXB010000001.1, read on the forward strand.
CCAGGCGATTTTCAACAACATTATGCCAATGCTTATTTAAGCACTATTTGGCAACCTCCACGTATAAGCTAATCTTTTCCGCTATAAGCAATAAGATGACCAATTGGCGCCATTCATATTAAATGTGCCGATTGTAAATTTTATTTTTTTTATTTCATTTTCTCGATCACATTTCTAATTGATTAGCTAATTCTTGTTATGCTTAATAAAATAATTGAGTTCTCAATAAAGAACAAACTCATAATTGCACTTTTTATAATTGGCCTTATTGTATGTGGTGTTTACGAATTAAAGCGCCTTCCAATTGATGCCGTTCCTGATATTACAAATAATCAGGTGCAAGTGATTACTATTGCTCCTGCACTTGGAGCGCCCGATGTAGAACGTTTGATAACCTTTCCGATTGAGCAAGTAAATAACAATATTCCCGGCTTGCATGAATTAAGAAGTTTTTCGCGGTTTGGATTATCTGTTGTAACCCTTGTTTTTGATGATAATATAGATGTTTATTGGGCTAGGCAACAAGTTGCTGAACGATTACAACAAGCTCAAGAGCAAATTCCCAAAGGATTTGGCACACCGGTATTAGCTCCGGTTACTACCGGATTAGGTGAAATATATCAATATACAGTTCGCCC
>JAFDXB010000200.1 GCA_018268175.1 Bacteroidota bacterium
TTCTAAGTTTTAGCTTATTATCATGAATTATCAAATCAATTTCAATTAGTGAGGCCTTTGCATACTTTTGGATATTTCGTAGTTGTTCCTGAACAATTCTGAAGATATTTAAAAATATATCTCTGCTAAAACCCTGGTTATCTATTTCTTCATCAATAAATAATTTAATCTCCCATTTATGATCAATATTAACTGAATTTATCAGACTCTTCAAAGTGTCTTCCATACTCGAATCCTCAAAAAAAGCCGGTGCAAGCCTGTGAGAAAGATTTCTGATTTCTCCGGACGCTTTTAGTATCTGATCTCTCGTTTGATAATACCATTGCTTATTTTCAGGCGTAAGTGAATTATGAAGCATACCTAAACTTAATTGGCTTGTGGCAAGAATCTGGCAAACATTATCATGAAGTTCACTACCTATTTCATAACGTTCATCTTCTTGTGTTTTTACAATTGCTTTTGTTATCTCTCTGTCAAGTTTAATTTTTTCGGTAACGTCTGATGCAATAACTGTTCTTAGCGAAACATTATCAAGTTCGATGGTGCTACCAAAAATTTCAACATCAACAATTTCACCTGATTTTTTTAAATGCTGAACTGTATCATTATAAGGTGCAGCATTTTTGCTGAATTTCCTCGATATTTCTATAACTCTTTCCCGTTCGTCCTGCGGCCATAAGTCAGTAATAGATAAATTTAAAAATTCTTCTTCACTATAACCATATAATTCCAATGCAGCTTTATTTACCTGAGTAAATCTTAAGGTTTCCGGATTATAAACCCACATCGGCTGAATACTCATGTGAAAAAGATGACTGTACCTTTTATTTGATAAGGCAAGTTCATCGCTTGACTTTTTTCTTTCTATGCAATAGATAATACTTTTATAAAGTGAACTTGCGTTGATTTCATCCTTTAAAAGATAATCGGCAACGCCCATAGATAAAGACTTTATCGCAAAATTAAAGTCCGAATATCCGGTTAATACAATTACAGGACATTGTATTTTAAGATTTTTTAAATCTCTTAATAATGATTCTCCGGATTTATCCGGCAGCGAAAGATCTAATATTACTACATCTGCATTAAGAATATTTTTTTTTGATAAGATTTCAAATTCCCTAAAAGACGACGCCCGGTGTAGAACAACTTTTTCGATATGGTCTAAAAGATATTCTTCAATTAAAAGAAAATCGCCATCATTGTCTTCAGCTACAATTATGTTATAAGGAGTTTTGTCTTTAATCATCAGTTTAAACCGGGATTATTTTGATTTTTGAAATTTAGCCAGAAATTTTTTATTTGTTCTGCAAGGGACTCAAATTCATCAGCTTCCAGCGGCTTTATCAAATATAGGTTAGCGCCGTAAATCTTTGCTTTATTTTGATCATTTAGGTTGTTGCTTGTAGTAAGAATTATTACAGGTATATGAAATAATTTTTTTGAGCGTCGGACTATATCCAATAATTCAAAACCATTTTTATGAGGAAGGTTTATATCCAAAACAATTATGTCTGGAATAACAGAAGTTTTTTCAAATTGTTTTAAAATTTGAAAAGCCTGGTTCCCGTTTCTTGCAACTGTAATATTTTTAATGTTAAGTTTTTCTTCTAATGCTTCACACGTAAGCAATACGTCGCCTTCATTATCTTCAACAAGAAGTATGTTAAGGTTTTCCATTTTAATTGCGGTAGAGGTAATGTGAACAAATTTAATATAATGGATTATGTTTTCTTATATAAATATTTTTATGATATTTATTTCGGTATAGTAAAATAGAAATTGCTTCCATCACCTTCTTTTGATTTCACCCATATTTTCCCGCCGAGGCTTTCAATAATTTTCTTCACAATAGCAAGGCCTAATCCCGTTCCGGGGAGATCTTTATTATGCAAACGCTGAAAGATTAAAAAAATCTTATCGTAATAATCAGAATTTATTCCGATACCATTATCTGCCACTTCAAAAAGCCAGTAATTTTTGTTTGGCCGGTTTCTTACAGATATTACAGTATTTCTTTCCGGATGTTTGTATTTTAAACTATTACCAATTAAATTTTGAAATATCTGTTGCAGAGGCGCTGCATAAGTTTTTATTAAAGGCATCTCCTGAACATGAATCTCTGCATTTGCTTCTTCAATTTTTTGAGAATACAAAACTTTAATATCATTAATCATATTACTGATATTCACATATTCTTTGTGTCCTTCAATATGTCCCACACGTGAATATTCAAGTAAGTCGAATATAATTTGGCGCATTCTTTTTGCTCCATCAACAGCATGGAAAATATATTTTTTCCCTTTTTCATCTAACACATCACCGTACTTTTTTTCAAGTAATGTTAAAAAGCTGGTTACCATCCGCAACGGTTCCTGTAAATCGTGCGAAGCGATATATGCAAACTGTTCTAATTGTAAATTAGTAAATGATAATTCTTTAAGATTTGTTTTTAACTCTTTATGTAAGTCGGTTAATTTTTTTTCTCCTAATTTTCTGTGAGTTACATCTTTAAAATATCCTGAAATACCGGCTTCGGTTAAAAATACACTAATCTCAAGCCATTTGTCAATTTCCGGAAAAAATTCTTCAGCCCTTATAGAACCAATTTCTTTCCAAGGGCTTTTATAATATTTTAATAACTGCTCTGAAAGTTTATCTTTGAAAACATCATGGAACTTTTTGCCAATAATATAATCCTTCGACAATTTGGAGATGTTTTCAGCTTCTTCATTCCAAAATGTTATTATTCCTTTATGTGAAATTGAAAAGAAGCCATCCTGAAGGCTTTCAATTGTGTTTTCTTTTTCTTTGTAAGCATTTTCCAAATTCTCATTTGCAATTTGTCGTTCAATTGCAGCGGAAAAATTCAGTGAAATGGTTTTTAAAAATGAAATCTCATCTTCCGTCCAAACCCGGCCGTCAGTGCAATCATCAAAACCAATGATGCCATATAATTTTTTTTGCACAAACAGAGGAAACAATAAGAAAGATTTTACATTAAGGTTTTGTAATAAATCTTTAAAGGCTGAATTTTCAAGGGTTTCAGTTACTCCTGAAGAATAATTGTTTAAAAGCAATTCAGGTAAAAATTGCTTTAGTAAACTTCGTGGATACATTTCATCTTCGGTAATAGAACGTTTGCCATCAGAACTCCACTCAAGTCTTTTATGAAAAAATTTTCTGTTATTTTCATTTTTTACTAATTCAAAATAGTAAACGCTATGAGCATTTGCAACTTCACCAACTACCTTAAAGCAGGTTTTCATTACTTCGAGGAATTTCTGGTGTTGAAGAAGGTTGCTGTTTACAAAGGCAATAGTTTCAATTAACTTTGATTTATATGCTAAATGAAGTTGAGCTTCTTTCTTTTCGGTGATATCATCTGCAATGCAAACCCAATTTGTAAAAATTCCATTATCACTAAAAACGGGATGCATTGATAAACTTGCCCAGCCTTTTACTCCACTTTTCTTTTTATATGGGATTTCAATTTTTAAATACTTTCTTTTAATCACATGATTTTCGATATGCTTAAAAGTAAGAGTGTTTTTTTCAACACCTTCAAAAAGATCAGGATGCTGCCCAATAGACTCTTCAGACGACCAACCCGTCATATTTACAAAGGCTTCATTAACATAAATAATACGATGTTTAAAAAGATCTGTCTCATCAGGTTCACTTATCATCACAGCGTCATTGCTGTTTTGAATAAATGATTCAAGAAGTTTTAATTGCGTTTCATTTAATTTTTGACGGGATATATCTTTTAAAGTCCCAATAAAATTAATGGCTTCCCCGCTTTTGTTGCGTATAATAAATCCAATAAATTCTACAAATACAAATGATGAATCCGGCATTATCAATCTGTACGAACCATACCATTTAATTTGATCTTTATTTTTAAATGCTTCCTGAAGAGATTTATGTAACCTTTCACCATCGTAATTGTTAACTAAAGAACGCCAAATATTTAAATTAAACTGCGGTTGATTTTTTAACCCAAAAAAATCAAAGAAATCAGGAAGCCAAATGCAATTATCTGTTTTAACATCCATATCCAACACAATAGAATTAACTCCTGAATTTAGTTTGGCCTTTCTTAAAGCTTCTGTGGTTGCCTTTGTTGAACCATCAAATTCTGCAAGCTTGCTTGCAGTACATTCAATTACATTTTTCTTACCTTTCAGCGAGCGGTGGAATATTACTTCAAAATAGTAAGAGGTTAAAGTGCCATTTGCATTAAAATCAACAGCAGCCTGAAATTTAAGCAAAGGCTCAGCAACTGCCTTTTCTATTAACTCCATTAATATAACTTTAGAGTAGGGCAGCAGGTAGTTAAAAATATTATACTCAGATTTTGATAAATCAGAATCTAACTCAATTATAAATGCAGAATCGTTTTTTAAAAAGTTTCCAAAAATATCAATATGAAAATGCTTGAAATTTTTATAAGATGGCTCCTTTGACGAAAGAATTTTATCTTCTACACTTAAATCCATTGCTGCTCCAATTATCTTCACTATTTCTTTTTGGTGGCTGTCAATAATTTTAATTGACAATTTTACTTTCTTACCGGGATTATCTTCAACAGAAATAATTTCTTCAAATGAAAAGTATTTATTTTTTTTATTAGAGGAATAATCCTCAATAATGCCGGATATTGAATTTCTTATTAGTTTATCAATTTTATCCCTTTCAATATTAAAAAAACCATTGTTGTTTTCCTGCCACATAATCTCTTTAGAAACAACATTAAATTCAAACATATCAATTCCGGCTTTGCCGAGAATAATTTCATTTGTAGTCAAGGCAACTGAATCTGATACATCATTAACTGTCCTAAGTATATATTCAACTTCTAAATTGTCATTAAAAATGGGAGTATTAATTGTTGAAAAATATTTTATTTCATTATTAAAAATATCTCTTCCGTTAAACCAATATTTTATTAACGGCGTTTCTATTTTATCTTTTTTGGAAAGAACTTCATGAAGATTCTCCCGAATGATTTCTGAACCTTGCATTTCAGGAAACATTTCGAAAAAGCCTTTACCTGTTATTTCCTCAATGCTGTGATGTGCAAGTTCTTCATAAGCTTTATTGAGGAACGCAATTGTAAATGATGGGGGATCTGCTTTTAAAACAATTGCGGGAGTTGGGATTACTCCTAAAATTTTCTTTAGAATATCTTCTTTCATAGTTAAATTACCCGATAGGATTATCGAGTACATTTATATTATTATTGGATAATGCGAAATTAATATTTTTATCCTATATCGCAGTATTGTAAAAACGCTAATAAAGCAGCGGTATTATGGAGCTTTAGTTTTTTTAAAATATTTGCCCTGTGGGTTTCCACTGTGCGTGGAGAAATGAATAATTTTTCAGCAATTTCTTTTGTTGCATTTCCGGCTTTAATAAGTTTTACAATTTCAATTTCCCGTAGTGAAAGAAGTTCTAATCCATTTAAATTTTCATCAGTGGAATTATTTCTTAAATATTGTATTTCATCACATAAATAATTTTCTCCATTTTGAATGCTTTTAACTGCGTTAAGAATTTCCTGCCCGGATGAATTTTTTGTAATATAACCTTTTGCACCAAGTCGAAATGCAGTTCTCACTATTGCAGGCTGGGTATGCATGGAAACAATTATTACATTCGTACCCGGCGAATGTTTTCTTATGTAGGGAATCATGTCAATCCCATTTTGAGAATTTAGGTTTATGTCGAGTAACACAAAATCAGGCCTGCTCAATTTAACTTGCTCAAGCCCTTCAGTGAATTCTCCGGATTCTCCGGTAACAGTAAAGGAATTATTAGTTAAAAAGGCCGACCACATTTCTCGTATTAAAAGATGATCTTCTATTATTACAAATTTCAGTAATTCCATAAATATTGTAAATATATATATAATTCTTTGGTTATCATTATTTTGCCAATTTTTCAGGAGCGCCAATGGTTTTTACAATCCCTTTTAGCATCGCCTTCCAGTTGAGTGTAAAAAAGTTTGGATATTCTCCTCTTTCCACATCATACGAATATGATCTGGGCTCTTCAGAATTATTTTCTTTTTTGATCAACAGTAAATTTGCAATAAAACCTGTGAATTTCTTTTCTTTCAATTCATCATCCTTTTCATCATCTTTTTTTAATGGAATTATATAAAGGTCGTCATATTTTAAAGTAAATTTTGAATGCGTCCCCGAATTGTTTCCTTTTGTGAACATTTTTAATTCTGAAACATTCCCACTTTTTAAATGAAACATTCCTAAAGGCTCAGCAATCGGATTAAGAAGGTTCGCAGTCATATTGCTCCCATAAACTTCGGTAGTAAAATCTCCTGTTTTGGGTTTGGCCAAATTGAAAATGAATTTTATGGATGCCTGTGATTGTTTCATGAATTTTGTTTTTACATCAAAAACCATATTACTGTTTGCAGCTATGTTTGACTGAATATTTGTAAAGTTTAAAATTTCTCCTGTTGTATTTGTGAAATATAATATTCCTGATTTGCCTGATAAGGGATTGTATTCTTCATAAGTTAAATCAAGATCATGAATTTTAATTTTCTTAACTCCAATCTCAAAATCAAGATTTAATAATTTTTGGTGAGGAAAATTATGTAATTCAAATTTTTTAGCCGGTTTCTCTTTATTAATGTAATCACTTAGTTCACAATGAAAAATTTCTGCTTCAGCAGCGATTAATTTTTCATGCTGTGCCAGTAGCCACCAATCAGGTGAATACAGAACAATTTTATTTGCTTTTATATTAAAAAAATCCTTTCTGATATTTACAGTTTTATTGAATGTTTCTTTACTAATTCGCGGTTGAAAGGAAATACCGGTTGCTGTAAGTGAATTCGCTGAAGTTGAAATATTTATGCTGTCACAGTTTAAAAAATATAAACTGTCGGAGGTTGGAATTTTAAAATTTTTAAGATTGATAGTAGCATTTTTTGAGTAAAAAAATCTGTCTCTATCAAAACGTGTTGTTGAATCTATTAAAATATCATTTAAATAAATGTCAATGCCTTTGTATGTTTGAGAAGTTTTTTTTGGGACGTTATAATTAGTTACTTGAGCATTTTTTATAAAAATCCTGGAAGCTGAAAAGTAGGGGACGAGCTTGTATATTTTATCGTAAAGCGAAGTGGTATCAGCTTCTTGTTTAGAATTATAAGGTTTAGGGTTTGAATAAATTTTTATTTCAGGATCAATTAAAAAAACGTTTTCGAGTTTTATTGATGAAGGGTTTAGTATATCATTCAAATCTATTCCATCAACTTGCAATGATTTTGAAGAAATGTTGAAAATAGCGTCCGGCGCAAGTTTTATGCTGTCGAGTAATTTTAATGCTAAAGAATCGGTGGAAATTTTTATTCCGGAAATAAAAACTTTATTTTCTGACAATTTTACATCCAGATTATTTATGTCAAGCACATACAACCCGTTTGACCCATCCTTAACCACCTGTTTTAATTTTGCAATGAGCGAGGGCGTTAAATCTAAGATAGATTTTGCTTTAGAATTATCAGGTGCAAAATCTTTAGATTTTAATATATGGTATCTTAAATATAAATAGCTACCTGCAACAATAACTAAAATTGCTGCCAGAGTTATACCAATAATTTTAACCGCTTTTTTGCTCAAAGGCTATTTGTTTTTAAATTGCTTTAAAATGGTTACTGCCGCCCTTGAGAGCTCACTGCTTGTAAAGTTTGAGCTGTTAATATCTGTTACTGTCCAACCCTGCCAAACCACTTTATCAGTTTTTGAATCTATCATTGAAATTGTCAAAGTTCCTTCTCTTGATACATACTCCGAGCGGTCGTAGCCCAAAAACCTTGATGGATAATAAATATTTATATAACGGCCTGTATAAGGGTTATATGCTGTTCTATAAAAGGATTGGCTGTAAATAGGGTCATTTCTTTCTTTGAGTGTTTTTTCAACCAAAATATCCTGCTTTAAAATTAAATCAGGGTTTGAGGTGGATTCAGTAATGCCTTTTTTTTCTAATTCCTGTTTTACTGTTTGATGAAGATTTGAAATTTGAATTTCATTTAACATTACAGTGGAATCTTTTTCGCTGTCAAACCAGTTAAAAGTTTGATATTTCGAAAAATCTATTGAATTATCCTTTTCAATATTTGCAGTTGGGCCGCAACTTAATAATACCATTATGCAAAATGAGAATATGAATATCTTTTTCATGTTATATTATCTTTTGAGTAAACTAATTTATCATTTACTATTCTGGCAGGTTTTGTAAACGGATGTTCCATACTTGATGCTTCTTTCATTATATGAATTACTTCCCAACCTCTGCATTTCAAATCATCAGAAATCAGCGACCTGTGGCAACTCCACCAAACTGCTTCTGAACACATAAATACAAGATTCCCCGATGCTGCTGCCTCCATTAATTTTAATAATTCATTTTTATAATTTTCAGTTTCCATATAATCCGCATAACCCCTAAAAGCTGCCAATCTCCATCCATCGTTTTCGCTATTAATTTTAACTTTCCTTCTTCCTCCCAGGTTTTCAAAATGTATATACATAAACCCATTGGCGGGAAGCCACTTTTCCATATTTTCTTTTATAAAATGAGGATATTTTTTTGATCCGGGATAGCGTCTTACATCTGCAACTATTTTTATGCCGAAGTATTTTATAGAATTTGTAAACTCTTCAATGCTTCTTGTACTGTGGCCTATTGTCCATATCCGGTTTTGCATTCTCAAATTTTTCTGATTTAAGATTACAATTTCGGAACCATAATTTATTGATTATAATAAAAA
>JAFDXB010000201.1 GCA_018268175.1 Bacteroidota bacterium
AAAATCATTCAAAAAGCTGATGGAGAGTATGCATCTTTTTTGCATGAGAAAGGTTATGGAAAAGGCTTTAAGCTATTTACATTTTCTGATTTAAGATGTGTTTATAGAATAAAAGGAGACAGGTTGGTTTTAGAAGGAAGAGAGGTAAGTTTTATTATATCATTCCATTTACCGGATGCATTTGAAAATTTTATAAAGGGTTTGTTTTTAACCCAGGTGATAGAGATAGCCGATAATAAGTCAAAAGTAAGATTGAAGGTTAGTTCGGTAGAAAGCCTTGTGAATCCTTTGATGATATATAAAGAAAATGAGCTAATCAATATAAAGGTGAGGCCAATTTCTGTTATTGTGGCGGGTTTACGGAAAGAAGATGGAAAATACAATTATTTGTCGCCTGAAGACACTCGTTTTACCGAAAGCCTTATTTACAATTGGAGAAGCAAGATAGCGACATTGTTCGGTGAAGCGGTTGCCGGAACTGCATTGTTAATGATGGAAGTATTGCCAATGGAGCAACCTTTTAAATCACGGTTAATTACTATAAAAGCAGGCACAGATGCTCAAACCCCTAGGAAAACCCATATCAAAAACAGCTTTTAATCGCACCACATAAAGGAATTGAAACATAGCAGCTAATAAGCCAACTTTATAGATATAGGACTTTTTAATCGCACCTCATTGGAATTGAAATTTCAAGACCTTCCCGCCCATTCTTTTTATCGCTCCATAACCTTTACAAATCTTCAATTGTATATGCACGATTTTGAATTAAAAATTGACGTTGAAAATTGAATCCAAAATCAAAAATCCAAAATCCAAAATCCAAAATCAAAAATCCAAAATCGTAAATCCAAAATCGCAAATCCGAAATCCAAAATCAAAACCCAATTCCTTCTATTGTTTTAGCTTGTCCCTAATTTTTAAATATTCCTCATCATCAAAATATACACTTACCACAACCCAATTGCTTAGTACTGCGATATATTCCTCTGAGATGCATATATACGCCGGCTTTTTTTGTGGCAGTAAAACCTTGTACCACTTTACATCGCCTTCCGGGTTTAATAACTCTGCTTTATAGCCTGTTGTTCCGAATAATGTGATGTCGCCGCCGGTAAAATTTTCACTCATCGGCAAGCTTACTACTAAACTATTGTAACCGCTTAGTTTTTTACTGCTGATGTTAATGTTTGCCGAATTAAACTTTTTCCCCTTTACAGTTAAATTTATTGTACCTGTTTTGCTGTATTGCCAATCCACAACCTTGCTTGTTTCATCATCATAAATTTCTTCCTTCGATGGCGAATTTTTATTCCACTTTACAAAAGGATTTTTACTGATTCCCTTTTCCCATTCTACATAGTTCTGTTTTGAAGTACTGTCAGGTAAAGCGCTTTTTAAAACTTCATAAAGAGTTGTATATTTTACCTGCGCTTGCACAGGAATTGCCAACACTAACAAGAATATAATTTTTAATAGTGGTTTCATGGCTGGATATTTTCAACTTTTGCTGTTGGCTTATAATATTCTTTGTCTTTTATTTTGCCGATGTTAACAAGCATGATATATAGTCCGGCTGCAACCGATAGATATACTGCGAAACCTAAAACGTCAAATGCACCGGGGGCCATATCTCTTGCCATTTGCCTCATGCCGCGTAACATCTGTACACCTCCCATTTCTTCCTCTGATGGAATATCTGGTTTCATTTTAAAATATAAAATTATTATTCCTGCTGCCAAATATAGAAATGGTATATAATGCGCCGGTTTATAAAAGCTATCAAATTTTTTATTGCCCGAAATATTCTGATACAATATCAACCCTGCACTTAAGGGAACAAGTATTGATAAAAGCATAAATAACCGTGTACTGCCTTTTACAAAGTAGGCTGTGATTCCCGGAGAAATGCCATTTTTTGTTAGGTCGAACCCTGAAAACGACATTCCTAACTCACTTACCCAAGGAAAGAAAAATAGTAATATCAAAACTGCCGCGGCAATGTTGGTGCCTGTGTATTTTACATTATTCATAAAATTGTTTTATTGAGTTATTAATATGGACAAAATATTTTGAGGTCTGCTTCATTGATGCAAACTATAATTTCAATCATGGGCATATAAGGGCCATAACTGGCCGATGTTTCAAGTTTTATATAGACCGTTTTTTTTGCCGGAAATTTTAATTTGTAATATTCTCGATAGGAGTCAGGATCATCTTTGCTTACACATCTTTTAATAAGCTGAACACTATATTTATGATTATTAAAAAGAGTGTTTAAAAGGTCCGTATTTTTTCTCGGTTTATATCCGGTTGCCTGAATTAATAATGTTCCTTTTTTATTATAAAATGAAATCCAGTTTACTTTATCTATTAAAAGATCTTCATCCGGTTCAAGTATTTTACCATTTATTAAAACATTAAAATTTTTTAATGGTAAAATCTTTGCCGCTGTTTTTCCCATTGTTGAATCCGGTGCAAAATTTTTTATAAAATCATATAATTCTATATTATTTGTTTGCGCTTTAGTGATGCTGAAAAGAAATAATAAAGGAAAAATTAATAACTTTTTTATTCTCATTTTGTTCGTTTAATTATTAAACAAACTTATCTGATAATAAAATTTATAAAAATGCAAATCCGTAACCGGCAGTGTTTTTAGCGTAAAGGGAAACCGCTAATAGTTATATGGCGTCTTACTAAACTGATTTTAGAGCATTTAATGAAGCTATTGCATTTAAAAAGGATGATTTGCGCCTTTTTGAAACCTCGGTCTTATTATTTTCTGAAAGAATCAATTCTGCTCCGTCCCTAACGTGATTTATTCTTTTTACATGGCGCATATTTACGAGGTAAGAATCATGAATTCTAAAGAAGTTGAAGCCATGCAAACGTTCCTCGAGCCAATTAAGAGGTTTTGATATAGAAAAATTTTCGCCTCCTGTTAAGGAAAAAGTTATACTGCTGCCTGAGGAGCAACAACAAATAATTTCTCCTAATTTAAGTTTTACCTCACCGTTTTTAACGGGAATAAATATTTCGAGTTCATCAATATTGTTTTGTTTTAAATTCCGCAACAGCGTTGAAATACGGTCGTTTTCGGCTGCCGGTTGCGCTTTCTCTTTATATCTGTTTACAGCTCTTTTTAATTCATCAATTCCGTAGGGTTTTACTAAATAATCTAATGCGCAAAAATCAAATGCCCGTAATGCATATTTGCTATGGCTTGTGGTAAAAACAATATTAAAATTACCTGATTGAATTTTTTCCAGTATGTCGAATGCGGTATAGGGTTCTAATTCAACATCCATAAAAAGTAAATCGGGATTTAAGGAATTTATTTTTGCAATTGCATCGTTTGCAGTTTCGCAATGTGCTTCAATTGTTATTTCGGGAAAATATTTCATAAGCATATCACTCAGATGAATGAAGTGCTTTTTTTCGTTTTCTACTATTACTGATCTTATCATAATTATTCAGGTAATATTATTTGAACTCGAGTGCCGGTAGGAATATTATTGGATATTAAATCAGTTATTTCCAACCGCGAATTTTTATTTTTTAATCGCGTCAACCTTTCTCTTGTAATTTTAATTCCCATTGATTCTTTTGAAAAAAGATTGTTTTCTTTTGTACTGTTTTTTCTGCCCACTCCATTATCTTCTACAGATATTATAAGATTGCCATTTAGTTTTATAATGCTTATTAATATTTTCCCATTTGCATTTTTAGGAATCAATCCATGCTTTATACTGTTTTCAACAATTGGCTGAATAATGTTTGGAGGTATAAAAATTTCATCTGCATTTAAGGATTTATCAATATCAATTTTATATGTGAACGGATAGTTCATTCGCAGGTTTTCAAGTTGCATATACCATTCTAGGGTTTCAATTTCTTTTGTCAAAGGAATTACATCCACTTCCGAATTTGTAAGCACCGCACGCATTAAAGAAGAGAACTTAATTAAATATTCTTCTGCTTCTTCGGGCTTGTGCTCTTTTAAAAAGTGCTGAACAGATTGCAAAGCATTTCCTATAAAGTGGGGGTTCATCTGCAATCGTAAAGCTTTTAGTTCTGTATCTTTTATTTTTAGTTCTGAAAGAGTTTCAATTTGTTTCTGCCTTACATCCCTCGACCTTTTATAAAAAATAAAACTGATCAGCGCAGCTAATAAAATAATCAATCCTGAAAAAAAATAAATTTCCTGCCTTTCTTTTTCTCTTTTGAGATCTGCTTTAGTTTTTTCATTTATAAACTGAAGATCACGTTTTACTATTTCCGACTTTTTATTATCATTCATTAAACTATCGCGAAACACCACATAGTTTTTATATGAAACCAGAGCATTCTCCATCTGGCCAAGAGCATAATAGTTTTCAGATAACATTATATGAGCTTCCTTTTGCCATTGAAGGTTCCCGACTTGCTTTGAAAATTCAAGTGATTTTTTGCAATAATAAATTGCGGAATCCCTTTTCATTAAATAAGTATTTACTTCTGCAAGCCCCGTAAGCGCTTGTGCCATACTCATTGCATCGCCTGTTAATTCTGCTTTCTCAATTCCTTTTTTAAAATATTTTTCTGCATTTTTATAATCTTTCTTTAAATCGTAGGCACCACCCAAATTTGTGTAATTGAAAGACAAGACTTGATCAAATTTATTTTCTTCTGCAATCGGGAGGGATTTCTCTAAATAATAAATTGAACTGTCGGGTTGTGATATTCTTAAAAATGAAATTCCAAGATTATTTAGAGAATATGTTATGAATTGGGCATTATTAATTTTTTCGCCGTAGGCGAGAGATCTTTTAAAACACTTTATTGCCGGAAGGTATTCTTCGGATTGCAAATAAATTAATCCCATGTTTATATCTAAACTGCTTATTAATTTTTCATCTTTTAATTCTTCTCCAATTTTTTTTGCCTTTTGTAAATAAGATATAGCAGTTGAATAATCAGATTTATTTAAATAATAAACGCTTTTTTGCCTGAAAACCGCAGCCAATCCGGGTTTCCAGTTTATTTTTTCAGCAATTGCAAATGCTGAATCTGTATATTTATTTGCTAATTCAGGCTCTGTATTTAATAATACATTTCCTAATTGAATATATGAGTTTACTGAAACTGAATCATTCTTTTTACTTACAGATAGTTCTGATTTAATAGAATCAATCTGTTTCTTTGACAATAATTGAGAATTTGAATCAAAATAAATAAATGATAAAACCAACAAAATCAGCAATCTCATGCTTGAAATATATTTGTTATATCAAACTTAATATTTTGTTTTTATTTATTAAATCTTTTTTAAATTTAAATATATGAATACACTAGAAATTCTTTCGGAAACACCGGAATATTATCATACCTATGTGAAGCTTGTATCAGGGGAGGATATTGAAAAGGAACTTGAGAAATCAAAAATTTTCTCTCAAGATTTTTTTAGTAAGATTCCAATAGAAAAATATGATTATGCTTATTCAACCGGAAAGTGGACAATTAAAGCTGTGCTGCAGCATATAACAGATTGCGAAAGGGTGTTTGCCTACCGTGCTTTAAGATTTTCCCGGTTTGATAAAACGGCGCTGCCGGGATTTGATGAAAATCTTTTTGCTGATTCTGCAAGGCAAATGAAAACATCAATTCAATTTCTTATTGATGAATATTTAAATGTGCGCAA
>JAFDXB010000202.1 GCA_018268175.1 Bacteroidota bacterium
CGGCAAAGGAACAAAGCGCATCTCTTTCAGGGATCAAAAGGTTAAAGCAAATTTTAAAGATTATTCTTGTAAATGTTTTGAGGAATTAAGTTCATTGGGGATTTTAGATTTTAGATTGACGATTTTAGATTGACGATTTTAGATTTACGATTTTAGATTGACGATTTTAGATTTTAGATTTTAGATTTTAGATTGACGATTTAGATTTTAGATTTTAGATTTTAGATTGACGATTTTAGATTGACGATTTTAGATTTTAGATTTAGGATTTTAGATTGTGAGATTGTGAGATTAAGAAAAATCAAAAATCAAGAAATCAAGAAATCAAAAAATCAAAAATTATTTACGATTGTGTGATTTTAGATTTACGATTTTAGATTGACGATTTTAGATTTACGATTTTAGATTTTAGATTTTAGATTGTGAGATTAAGAAAATCAAAAATCAAGAAATCAAGAAATCAAAAAATCAAAAATTATTTACGATTGTGTGATTTTAGATTTACGATTTTCGATTGACGATTTTAGATTGACGATTTTAGATTTTAGATTTTAGATTGACGATTTTCGATTGACGATTTTAGATTGACGATTTTAGATTTTAGATTGTGTGATTAAGAAAAATCAAAAATCAAGAAATCAAGAAATCAAAAAATCAAAAAATCAAAATTATTTACGATTGTGTGATTTTAGATTGACGATTTTAGATTTACGATTTTAGATTGTGTGATTAAGAAAAATCCAAAATCAAGAAATCAAAAAATCAAAAATCAAAAATCAAGAAATCAAGAAATCAAGAAATCAAAAAATCAAAAATCCAAAATCCAACACTCACGGTGTCTATTATTTTTTTACTTTTCAAAAAGGTACCATCTCTTTTTAGGAGTTTTCACTTTCAGTCCAAAAGTATCAATAGTAGCTTTTATATGCCGTACAGCCTCCTCAACAGAGTCGGTAAATAAACAAAGTTTTACATCTTCCGGTGAAATTGTTTTTTGTTCTTTCATAACTTCAATATGCTCGATAATATCCTTATGGTATTCTTTTCCAAAAATTATCATCGGAAATTCACTTACTATACGGGTTTGAATTAATGTAAGCGCTTCAAAATATTCATCCAAAGTTCCGAAACCGCCGGGCATAACAACAAATGCGTATGAATATTTCATCAGAAGAGTTTTACGCACAAAAAAATATTTAATATTAACCCACTTATCAAGAAAGGGATTATGCTTTTGCTCATGCGGTAAAATTATATTGCAACCCACACTTTTACCTCCCACATCTTTTGCACCTCTGTTTGCAGCTTCCATGATGCCGGGGCCACCTCCGGTCATAATTGTGAAACCAAGTTTTGCGATTTCTGAAGATATTAATCGTGCCTGAATATAATAAGGATGATTTTCTTTAAATCTGGCGGAGCCAAAAACTGTGACACAAGGCCCTACGAAATGTAATCTTCTTAAGCCTCTTATAAAATCCATTAATACAGCAAATAAAAACTTTAAATCTTTTAGCCTGTTTTGAGGTCCGTCTAAAAATTTTATCTCATTTTTTGTCATGCTTTAAAAATAAAATTTAGTTCAATAGTAATGGTTGAAAGTTATTAATAATTGTTGTATATATTTGCGGCCTTGAATGGGGAATTAGCTCAGTTGGTAGAGCGCTTGCATGGCATGCAAGAGGCCACCGGTTCGAATCCGGTATTCTCCACTTTTCTTTGTTGTTGGGTTTCATTTAAGAGCAGATTAGGACTGATATTATTTTAATCAAATAATAAATAATTTAATCAAGCCTGATAACATTTAAATAAAAAAAGTTGGTTTTAAAACCAACTTTTTTTTAAATATTAATCTCCCCAGATTTCGGCTTCTCCGTTGAGCCATTTTTTGACAAGGCGAGTCGAAACAGATTTGGGCCTTTCAAGAGGAAAACCTAAAGCTCTGTCCCAGCATAAACTTGCAAGTACACCTAAGGCTCTTGAAACACCAAATAGCACAGTATAAAATTCGTATTCTTTCATTCCATAATGAACTAACAAAGCGCCACTATGAGCATCAACATTCGGCCATGGATTTTTAATTTTGGCAATTGATGAAAGTATTGGTGGCACAGTTTCGTAAATTGTCCAAACAGTATTAACCAATGGATCATTAGGCATATGCTTTTTGCCGAATTCCATTTGAGCTGAAAAACGGGGATCGGTTTTGCGTAAAACTGCATGGCCATATCCCGGAACAACTTTGCCTTCACTTAATGTTTGCTTTACGTAATTTTCTATTTGTTCTTGAGAAGGACTTTCTGAACCTATTTTTTCTCTCAGTTCAAAAATCCATTTTATTACTTCCTGGTTTGCAAGCCCATGTAGCGGACCGGCAAGGCCATTCATTCCTGCAGCAAAACTTAAATATGGATCGGCTAATGCAGAACCAACAAGATGTGTAGTATGAGCAGAAACGTTTCCTCCTTCATGGTCGGAATGTATTGTCATGTAAAGCCTCATAAGTTCCTGAAACCCTTCATCTTCAAAACCCATCATATGTGCAAAGTTACCGGCCCAGTCAAGCAACCCATTTGGCTGGATATGATCTCCTCCCCTGTATTTTCTCCTGTATATATATGCTGCAATCCGCGGAAGGCGTGCAATAAGATCCATTGAATCATCGAAGCATGAACTCCAGTAATCCTTTTTAGCCATTCCTTTTGCATAGTTTTTAGCAAATAAACTTTCAGTTTGCAGGCTCATAATTGCAACTACAAACTGCGTCATAGGATGGGCAGTTATTGGTAAAGCTTCAATAGTTTGAAATACATGATTCGGCACATGGCTGCGTCTTTGCAATACACTCGACATGTGGCTTACATCTTCTTCGGTTGGTAATTCACCAACCAACATTAAATAAAACAATCCTTCCGGTAACGGCTCCGAACCGCCCGGTGCTTTCGGTAATTTTTCTTGTAATTCAGGAATTGAATATCCGCGGAAACGTATTCCGTCTTCGGAATCAAGAAGAGATGTCTCTGAAACCAAACCTGTTATTCCACGCATCCCCTGATATATCTGTGATAACTGAACTTCACCTATTTTTTTATCGCCATGTTCCTTTAATAATTGCTTAATATCTTCGGCTGTTGCATCTGCTTTTTGCTTAAAACGTTCTTTAATTATTCCCATAACCTATCTTAATTTGTGTTAGCTAATTGGTATCGCTTAAAATTACAACCACTTAACTTTTAAAACAAAAGTTTTGAATAAAATATTTAAGATGCTTTGTTAATAACAATCAGCGAGAGGCTCTTTTAAATAAATACACCGCGATTATTCCGAAAATAATATTTGGCGTCCAGGCAGCAAGAAGTGGTGAAAAATTTCCCTGCGTAGCAAACACAACCGAAAGCCTGCTGAACAAAACATATAAAACACTTATTATAACGCCTGTGGCGAGATGGATTCCACTTCCTCCCCTCACCTTACGTGATGCAAGCACAGCGCCTATTACAGTTAAAACTATTACCGAAAATGGAATTGCGTCGCGGTTATATCTTTCTACCAACAACGAATTTATTTCTGGTGAACCTTTCCTCCTTTCATTTTCTATATACTCATTGAGTGCAGATGTAGTTAACTGATCTTTTATATAATCATCTTTCTTTAAATCTTCTAAACCAAAATTTAATGATAACAACTGTTGAGGTGAATATATAACACTGTCGTTCAAGTTTCCGAGATACCTTTCGGTTACATTTGTGAGTTTCCATTTTTTTGTTGCGGTGTCCCACTGAAAATTTGGTGCTCTTAAATTATATTCAAGATTATTATTTTTAAACTTCTGTAAAAACAAATTATTGCCCGAGCGTGAAACGGTATCATAACCTTTTATTCCAACCCATTCATTCTTGTTGCTTTTGAAATAAATATTCTGTCGGTAAGTACCTACACGCCTTGCTCCCATGTTTATGTCAATATAGGTTTTTGAGAAATCAGCCCATTTTCTGTTGGCTTTAGGAATTATGTACCTGTAACCAACCCATAATAAAAGCGCCATAGATAAGCCACCAATTAAAAAAGGTTTCATAAACCGGTTAAACGAAACTCCGCTGCTCAGGATGGCTATCACCTCGGACCGGCCTGCCATTTTTGAAGTGAAAAATATGACTGATATGAAAATAAACAGAGGAAACAGCATTGCCAGAATGCGTGGAATAAAACCAAAATAATAATCTGTAGTAATTTGACTGAAAGAAAGGTTAGCCTTTACGAAATCTTCTGTATGCTCACTAATATCAACAACTACCACTATTGTTGTAAGCAGCAATAAACAAAAAAAGAATGTTTTGAAATATTTTGAAAGAATATATTTGTCAAGCTTTTTCATTCAATGCTATTGCTTAAGCGATTTTGCGGCAATATAACCTGTTGTCCATGCATTTTGAAAATTATAACCGCCGGTTATTCCATCAATATTTAAAATTTCTCCTGCAAAATACAGCCCTTTTACTAATTTACTTTCCATTGTATTGTGATCTACTTCATTTAAAGATATTCCTCCTGCAGTTACAAACTCTTCTTTGAATGTTGTTTTTCCTTTTACAAAATATTCATCAGCGTTTAAATGCTTTATTAGGGAGTTAATTTCACTTGATTTTAAATCTGCCCATCTTCTTTCCGGATTTGTATTTGCCTTTATTATCAGGTAATCCCACAATCTGCCGGGTATATTAAGTTCCATTTTGTTACTTACCCTTTTTGCCCCGCAAGAGATTTTGTAAGCTAAAATTTTTTGCCTTAACGTTTGTTCATTATAGTCAGGTAGCCAATTCACAAAAATTTTATAATTATAATCTTGCTCTGCAAGATATATTGCCGCAAAAGCAGATAGTTTCAAAATTGCAGGGCCGCTTAACCCCCAGTGTGTAATTAAGATACTTCCTGAAGATAAAAACTTTGTTCCTGCTATTTTTATTTGTGCATTTACTGACACTCCCATTAATGAAGCCAGTTCTTTATTTTGAATATTAAAGGTAAACAATGATGGTACAGGTTTTACTATGGAATGTTTACTGAATTCAAGAAAGCTATATTGTTTTAATAACGGGAAACCACCGGTTGCTATTACAAGATAATCGCTTACAATTTGGGGTTTATTTTCAAATTCTAAAACAAAATTATTATTTCGTTTGTGGCAGGTAGTTAGCCTGGCAGAAGTTATAACTTCAACATTATACTTAGCAGCTTCATCTAACAGGCAATCAATAATAGTTTGAGAAGAATTACTTTGAGGAAACATTCTTCCGTCATCTTCAGTTTTTAATTGCACCCCTCGATTTTGAAACCAATCAACAGTATCATTTGTAAAAAAGTTGTTGAATGCTTTTTTCAAAAATTTTTCACCTCGGGGATAACATGCAGCCATAGAACTAATTCTGAAATCTGCATGAGTAACATTACATCTGCCTCCGCCGCTTACTTTAATTTTAGATAAAAGTTTAGTTGATTTTTCAATTAAAACAACATTAATATCCGGATGCAGGCGTGCTGCATTTACTGCACAAAAAAATCCTGCAGCTCCTCCCCCAAGAACAACTAACTTTTTTTTATCCATTAAGTTGTCAGCTCAGGGTTTAACTTTTCTGCTTTTTCAATATCTTCAAAAGAGCTTAAAATATCAGGCTTTCCCTTTTGTATGTGAACATCATGTTCAAAGTGCGCCGAAACCTTACCATCTTTTGTTCTGATCGTCCAACCGTCATCTTCGGTATAAAGGTCTTTTGTTCCGAGATTTATCATTGGTTCTATTGCTATAACCATACCTTCTTTAAGTTTGGCGCCTGTACCTTTCTTTCCATAATTAGGAACTTGCGGTTCTTCATGCATTTCGCGGCCTAAGCCGTGCCCCACAAGTTCGCGAACAACGCCATAACCATGCTTTTTTTCGGTAAATTCCTGAATTGCAAAGCCAATATCACCGGTTCTGTTGCCGGGCATAGCTTTTTCTATTCCAATGTAAAGCGACTGTTTTGTAACCTTCAACAATTTTAAAATTTCATCGGAAACTTCGCCAAGAGCAAAAGTGTAAGCGCTATCTCCATGGAAACCATTTTTGTATGCTCCAATATCAATTGAAATCACATCACCGCTTTCAAGCGGTTTATCAACCGGAAAGCCGTGAACAATTGCATCATTTACCGAAATGCAGGAAGCGAAAGGGTACCCGTGATAATTTTTAAAAGAAGGTTTTGCTTTGTTATCCTTTAAAAACTCTTCAGCAATATTGTTAAGGTGAAGTGAAGTAACTCCGGTTTTGATTATTGTAGCAAGATGAGCAATTGTTTTACCTACTAAAAGGCAACTATCTCTCATTATTTCTATTTCTTCTTTCGATTTAATTTTAACCATTTGTGAAATTAAAAAAACCCCGGCAAAAGCGCGGGGTTATAATATTTTTTTATAAAATAATTACATTCCTGAACTAACAGTTGCACCTTGTCTTCCCTGCAAACGGCCACTTGTCATAAGTCCGTCGTACTGGCGCATCAGCAATTGAGTTTCAATTTGCTGAAGAGTGTCAAGTATAACCCCCACCATAATCAGCAGTGAAGTTCCGCCAAAGAAAGAGGCAAAGTTAGCCTGCATTCCAAAAATTATTTCGAACAAACCCGGGAAGATACCAACGAGAGCAAGAAGAATTGCGCCCGGGAAAGTAATTCTATCCATGATAGTTCCAATATAATCTGCGGTTTGTTGTCCCGGCTTTACGCCCGGAATAAAACCGTTATTTCTTTTTAGTTCTTCCGCCATTTGTTTTGGATTAAAAATAAGGGCGGTATAAAGGAAAGTAAAGGCAATAACACAAGCTGCATAAACAAGCATATATACGCCATTTCTTTGATCAGTAAAATATCTGGCGAAGCCTTCATTTTGGAAGCCTGTAAAAATAGTAGGAAGGAATAAAATTGCCTGAGCAAAAATTATTGGCATAACACCGGCGGCATTAACTTTAAGCGGAAGAAAATTCCTTGCGCCTCCAACCTGACGGTTTCCAACAATTTGTTTAGCATAGTTTACAGGAACTTTTCTTGTACCCTGAACAAGCATTATTAATCCAATAATAACAAGTATAAAAACTAAAATTTCAACAAGAACTATCAACAAACCACCGGCAGCATTATTAGAGTAACGTGAACTCCATTCCTGGCCAAAAGCCTGAGGCAAACGAGCAAGAATACCTATCATGATAATAAGTGAAGTACCGTTTCCTAAACCTTTATCAGTAATTTTTTCGCCAAGCCACATTACAAATAAAGTTCCTACAGTTAAGAGAACAACTGTAGATACCCAAAAGAAAGATCCATAGGCAGGAATTAAAGCAGCTTCATTTGCGGGGCTTTTTAAATAACCAATATAGGCTGCGGCCTGAAATAAAGTAACAATAACTGTAAGGTATCTTGTCCACTGGTTAATTTTATTTCTTCCGGTTTCACCTTCTTTTTGAATTTTAGCAACCTGAGGAACAAGGATTGTTACAAGCTGCATAAATATAGAAGCTGAAATGTAAGGCATGATACCTAGAGCAAAAATTGATGCTTTTGAAAATGCACCACCAACAAAAGCATCCAACAAACCAAGCATTCCTTTAGAAGCACTGTTTTGCAAATTCCCTAAAGCATTAGGGTCTATACCGGGAAGGACAATAAAAGAACCAAGCCTGTAAATAAAGAGAAGTAATAATGTAAAAAGAATTTTATTACGCAGTTCTTCTATACTCCAGATATTTTTTAATGTAGTTATAAACTTCTTCACAGAATGTTTTCGTTTTTAAATTTTGCGAACGCCTCAAAAAAGGCGTTCGCAAATATCGGGAAATTATTTTATTATTTCTACCGTTCCGCCGGCAGCTTCTATAGCAGATTTCGCTTTAGCGCTTGCTGCACTTACTTTGAAAGTAAATTTACCTTTAAGTTCACCGTTACCAAGTACCTTAACAAGGTCTGTTTGATTTATAAGGCCATTAATGTAAAGGTTTTGTGAGCTGAATTCAGTGATACCGTATTTTTCGGAAAGCATATCAAACTGTCCTAGATTGAAAACTTTATATTCAATGCGGTTAGCATTTTTGAATCCACGTTTAGGAATACGGCGTTGAATAGGCATTTGCCCGCCTTCGTGAGCTTTTTTGCTCTTATAACCGGCGCGGCTTTGTCCGCCTTTGTTACCTTTTGTAGAAGTACCGCCTTTACCGCTTGCTTCACCACGGCCCAAACGTTTTTCTTTATGAACAGAACCTTTGGCGGGTTTTAGGGTGTGTAATTTCATTGCTTTTATTTTATACTTGCGCTCCGAAAGCGCGGAGCTCGCTTTTTAAAAATATATTAAAGTTCTTCAACCTTTACAAGGTGGTTAACTTTAGTTATCATTCCCAAAATTTGTGGGGTAGCTTCTTTTTCAACAGAAGCATGCATTTTCTTTAAACCCAATGCAGCCATGGTTCTCTTTTGGCGTTCCGGCCTGTCAATAACACTTTTTACCTGGGTTACTTTAATCTTTTTCATACAATTTTATTTTGCGAAGGTTTTAATTATCCGTTGAAAACTCTTTTTAAAGAGCGGTTGCGGATTTTAGAAACTTCAATTGGTTCTCTTAAAGAAGTAAGTGCTTTGATTGTAGCTTTAACCACATTCTGCGGATTAGCAGACCCTAAATTCTTTGTAAGAATATCGGTGATACCGGCAGATTCCAAAACAGCACGCATGCTACCACCGGCAATTACACCGGTACCTTGCGCTGCAGGCTTTATAAGAACTTTAGCAGCTCCGTCTTTACTTAGCTGGTCGTGAGGTATAGTACCGTGCCTGATAGGAACTTTTATAAGATTTTTCTTAGCATCTTCTATACCTTTTGTAATTGCTTCCTGAACTTCTTTAGCTTTTCCCAGGCCATGACCAACAATTCCCTGGCCATTTCCAACAACAACTAAAGCTGAAAAACTAAATGCACGGCCACCTTTAGTAGTTTTAACCACACGGTTAATAGACACTACTCTTTCTTTTAATTCAAGGTCTCCTGCCTTTATTTTGTTACCTAATACGTTAGACATGTATTTGTTATTATTTGTTATTAAAAGTCAAGGCCACCTTCTCTGGCTCCTTCTGCAACCGCTTTCACACGGCCGTGATAGATATATCCGCCTCTGTCAAATACCACCTTTTTAATTCCAAGCTCAATTGCTTTTTTAGCGATACTCTCTCCTACCATTTTACTTTTATCAGTTTTCGGACTTTTTTGAGCAGCAATATCCTTTTGACGGGAATTTGCAGATGCAAGTGTAGTACCGCTGTTATCATCTATTAATTGAGCATAGATATCAGAATTACTTCTGAAAACTGACAAGCGTGGAGTTTCAGATGTACCGCTTATCCTTTTACGGATGCGGTAGCGAATCTTTCTTCTTGCTAAACCTTTATTGTTCATTTTATTTTAATTTGTTTTCCTGATACTGCCAGGAAATTTTTATAAACTCATTTTTTTTAACCATTACTGAATAAAAATTTATTCAAGGCCGGTTATTACTTACCTGCTGATTTACCTGCTTTTCTTCTTAAAACTTCGCCGGCAAACTTAACACCTTTACCTTTATAAGGTTCAGGTTTACGTAAGCTTCTGATTTTTGCACATACCTGCCCAAGTAATTGTTTATCTATGCTTGATAAAGTAATTGTTGGATTCTTACCTTTTTCAGTAAGAGTAGCAACCTGAAGTTCTTTTGGAACATCAAACAAAATATTGTGAGAATAGCCAAGAGACAGATCAAGAAGGTTTCCCTGATTAGCGGCTTTAAAACCCACACCCACTAATTCAAGAGTTTTAGAGAAGCCATCAGTTACACCTGCAACCATATTAGCAACAAGTGAACGGTAAAGCCCATGAAGAGCTCTGTGGCGGATTTGATCGGTTGGCCTGGTAAATTGAAGAACATTATCTTTTACTTCCGCCTGAATATCACGATCAATTTGTTGTTTAAGTTCGCCTTTAGGCCCTTTTACTGAAAGTACATTATCTTTTGAAAGAGTAATTGTAACTCCGGAAGGGATTTGAACAGGTTTTCTTCCTATACGACTCATTTTATTTAATTTATGTTTTTAATTCCCGGCCGGTCAGCTTAGTATAGTTTCAGCTTAATGTACCGGAAAAAATTTATTAGAATATGTTACACAAAACTTCACCACCTACATTCTGAGCTTTAGCTTCCTTATCGGTCATAACGCCTTTTGATGTAGAAATAATAGAGATACCCAAACCATTTTTCACACGTTTAAAATCATCAGGTTTTGAATAAGTGCGAAGTCCGGGCCTGCTCACTCTTTCAAGACTTTGGATAACGGGAAGTTTAGTATTAGGATCGTATTTAAGAGCTATTTTAATAACTCCTTGTTTATTATCATCTTCAAATTTATACTTAAGGATATAACCTTTATCGTAAAGAATTTCAGTGATACGTTTTTTTAAATTGCTTGCAGGGATTTCAACGATTCTGTGATTCGCCATTTGGGCGTTACGGATTCTTGTTAAATAATCTGCTATAGGATCAGTTACCATTGTTATACTTTGTTAGATGTTTATTTAATTACAATGCGATATCCATATATGATAATGAAAATCGGTATTTGTTTTTACCAGCTTGCTTTTTTAATTCCCGGAATTTTTCCATCAAGAGCCATATCGCGGAACATATTACGGCTAAGGCCGAAGTGGCGCATATAACCACGAGGGCGGCCGGAAAGTTGGCAACGGTTTCTTAATCTTACGGGCGAAGAATTTTTTGGAAGCAGATCAAGTGCTGCGTAATCGCCTGCTTGTTTTAAAGCTGCTCTTTTTTCAGCATACTGTGCAACCAATCTTGCTCTTTTAACCTGTCTGGCTTCTACTGATTTTTTTGCCATAATTATTTTTCAGATTTTTTAATATTTTTAAAAGGCATACCTAATTCTTTAAGTAACTCATAAGCTTCTTCATTAGTGTTAGCAGTAGTTACGAAAGTGATATCCATTCCTGTTATTTTGTTAACCTTATCAATATCAATTTCAGGGAAAATGATTTGTTCGGTGATACCGAGAGTGTAGTTACCGCGGCCATCGAATGCTTTATCATTAATACCTTTGAAATCTCTAACGCGAGGAAGAGAAACAGAAACAAGCCTATCTAAGAATTCATACATTTTAACTCCGCGAAGAGTAACCTTCGTGCCGATAGGCATATTTTTACGAAGTTTAAAGTTTGAGATATCTTTTTTAGAAGTTGTAGCAACCGCTTTTTGCCCGGTAATATTTGAAAGTTCTTCAACTGCAATATCAATAAGTTTTTTATCAGCTACAGCGCCGTTAACTCCACGGTTAAGGCAAATTTTGGTAAGCCTGGGAGTTTGCATTACAGATTTGTAATTGAATTTTTTCATTAAGGCAGGCACAACTTCTTTTTTGTACTTTTCTGCCAATCTCGGAGCATTGTTAATTGTATTCATTATTTGATTACCTCCCCTGATTTTTTAGCTGTTCTGATTAATTTACCATTTTCACGTGTGCGCTTAATTTTAGAAGGGCCACCTGATTTTGAATCCCAAAGCATAACATTGCTGATAGCTATTGGGGCTTCCACCTTAACTATACCGCCTTTAGTATTTTGAGCGGTAGGTTTAGTGTGCTTTGTAACTATATTAACACCTTCCACCACTACACGGCTTTTATCCAATATTACTTCAAGAACTTTTCTTGGTTTTTTAAGGTCTTTATCATCTCCTGTAATTACAACAACAGAATCACCTTTTTTAATATTGAATTTAGGTTTAAATCTTGTACTCATTTTATATTGCTTTTCGCTAACTTTTTAGCTTGTTACTATTATTCTTTTGTTTTATTAAAGAACTTCCGGCGCAAGTGAGATAATTTTCATATAGCCTTTGTCTCTTAATTCACGAGCCACCGGCCCGAAAATACGTGTACCGCGTGGTTCATCGGAGTTATTCAGCAATACAACTGCATTATCATCGAAACGGATATAAGAACCATCTTTACGACGAAGCTTATTAACTGTTCTAACAATAACGGCTTTGCTTACTGTTCCTTTTTTAATTCCACCTGCAGGTGTTGCATCTTTTACGGTAACAACTATTTTATCGCCAATTTTAGCATAATCCTGGCCGCTGTTTCCAAGAACACGAATACACAATACTTCTTTTGCACCGCTGTTGTCTGCAACATTAAGTCTGCTTTCTTGCTGAATCATTTTATTATCATTTTATGTGGTTTCCCACAACTCTTTAATATTTATATAATGCCGTATTCCGGCAGAAAAAATTATTTTACTTTTTGAATAACTTCAACCAGCCTCCAACGTTTAGTTTTGCTTAAAGGCCTGGTTTCCATAATTTTCACAAGGTCGCCGATGCTGCATTCATTTTTATCATCATGAGCATGAAAGCTGGTAGATTTTTTAAGGAATTTTCCATAAAGCGGGTGTTTAATTTTCCTTTCCACTTTTACGGTAATGGTTTTATCCATTTTATTGCTGGTAACCACGCCTATCCTGGTTTTTCTTAACCTTCTTTCAACCGGTGTATTTTGTGTTGCTTCCATTATTGTGTTTTTTGCCTGATTATGCTCCTAATTGAGTTTTTCTTAATAAAGTTTTTAATCTTGCCAAATCTCTTCTTAAAGAGCGGATGCTCTGAGGATTTTCAAGAGGTGCAATCGCATGAGCGAAACTTAGTTTTTTAAGTCTAAGTTCATCTTCACTGATACGAGCTTTCAAATCTGCTTCGCTCATTCCACTCAGGCTATTTTTAAAATCTATTTTCTTTGACATTTTCTTTGAATTTTATTTCAATACTAATTTGAAATCTCGGTTTATTAAGACTGGTAATCGTGCCTTACCACAAATTTTGTTAGGATAGGTAATTTCTGAGCGGCAAGAGCGAACGCTTCCTTAGCTATTTGCTCACTAACACCGTCAGCTTCAAAAATTATCCGTCCGGACTGAACGATAGCCGCCCAACCTTCAGGGTTACCTTTACCTTTACCCATACGTACTTCAGCAGGCTTTGCAGTAATTGGTTTATCGGGGAAAACCCTTATCCACACATTACCTTCACGTTTCATGTGACGAGTCATGGCCTGGCGTGCACTTTCAATTTGACGAGAAGTAAGCCAAACATTATCCAGAGCTTTAAGCCCGAAACTTCCAAAGGCAATAGTAGCACCTCTTTTAGTGTCGCCTTTCATTCTTCCCTTCTGGGTTTTTCTGTGTTTGGTTCTTTTTGGTGATAACATCTTAGTATAGTTTCAATTTTGGAATCTTTAATTCCACATTATTTAATTCTTATTAATTTCTTCTATTTCCTGAAGCACGGCCTCCTCTTCTATCGTCTCCTCCTCTTCTGTCGCCTCTGCGGTCGTTTCTGTCAAATCCACCTTGTGGCCTGTCCGGACCATCATTTTTACCGGCAGAAACATTAGGATTAAGGTCTCTTTTTCCAAGAACTTCACCTTTACAGATCCAAACCTTAATACCAATTTTTCCGTAAACAGTATTTGCAAAAAGGCTAGCGTAATCAATATCCATTCTTAAAGTATGTAAAGGAGTGCGGCCTTGTTTAATTTCTTCGCTACGTGCAATTTCAGCACCGCCAAGACGTCCGCCAACTTTAACTTTAATTCCTTCAGCACCCATGCGAAGTGCAGAAGCGATAGCCATTTTAATAGCTCTTTTATAATTGATCCTGTTTTCAATTTGACGTGCAATAGTGTCGGCAACTATTGTAGCATCAAGTTCAGGCCTGCGAATTTCAAGGATGTTGATTTGAACATCTTCTTTTCCGCAAAGTTTTTTAAGTTCTTCTTTAATGCGATCAACCTCACCTCCGCCTTTTCCGATAATGATACCCGGCTTTGAAGTATGAATAGTAACAATCAGTTTATTTAACGTGCGCTCAATTACAATTTTTGCAATTCCACCTTTATTGATACGAGCGTTAAGATAATTTCTGATCTTATCATCTTCAATCAGTTTTCCGGCATAATCCTTTTTAGAAGCGTACCAGTTGCTGTCCCAGCCACGGATAATTCCTAATCTTAAGCCTATCGGATTCGTTTTCTGACCCATATTTTTAATTTAGCCTTTCCACTAAGGAAAGAATTTATTTTGTTTCGTTTACGGTTTTAGTTTTAGCAGCAGTTCTTTTTGTTCTAGCAGGTTTTGCCTTTACTTCTGTTGCTTGTTCAGTTTTCGCTTTAGCAGATTTTTTTGTTTCTAAACCGGCAAGAGCATCAACAATAACGGTAACGTGGTTGCTGCGTTTTCTCACTCTGTAACCACGGCCTTGGGGAGCCGGGCGCATTCGTTTGATAACACGAGCATTGTCAACCATAATTGTTTTAACCACCAGCGCTGATTCATCTTCACCTTCATTTTTAGCTTTCCAGTTACTGATAGCCGATAGAACCAACTTTCTTAAAGGAACAGCCGGATGTTTAGCGCTATGATCCAAAACTGCAAGAGCCTTTTCAACTTTCATTCCCCTGATCAAATCCACAAGCAAACGCATCTTTCTGGGAGAGGTTGGATAATTATTTAATTTTGCTACTGCTTCCATTTTTTATTTATTTCTGATACTAAAAAGTATCTTGTTACTACATTTTTTTGCTTGAGTGGCTTCTAAAATTCCTTGTAGGAGCGAACTCGCCAAGTTTGTGTCCTACCATAAATTCTGTTACATATACAGGAATAAATTTATTACCGTTATGAACTGCAAATGTGTGTCCTACAAAAGACGGATAGATCGTGCTTCTGCGACTCCAGGTTTTAATAACACCCTTTTTAGATTTTCCCTCATTTGCTGCAGTTACTTTCGCTTCAAGCTTAGTATCAATGTAAGGGCCTTTTTTAAGTGAACGAGCCATAGTTTATTTTTTGTTTATTTTTCCTTCCGGAATATTTTAACAATGATTGATTTATTTATTAGGTAATTTTTTACCGCCTCTTCTTGTGATAATTAGTTTATCAGAACCCTTTCCTCTTGTACGTGTGATTTCTCCTTTAGCGTACTTGCCTTTTCTGCTTCGCGGATGACCACCTGAAGCTCTACCTTCACCACCACCCATCGGGTGATCAACAGGGTTCATTGCAACAGCTCTTGTACGTGGGCGGATACCTTTCCATCTGTTACGTCCGGCTTTACCCATGCTTTCAAGACTGTGATCGCTGTTACTTGCAACACCTACAGTACCGTAACAGTTTATAAGCACCCTTCTAATTTCGCCACTTGGCATTTTAAGAATTGCATATTTAGTTTCTTTGTTACTAAGCTGCGCTGAAGTACCGGCACTTCTAACAAGAATTCCACCCTGCCCCGGTTGCATTTCAATATTATGAACGTTTGTACCAAGAGGCATATTTTTAAGCATCAGTGCATTACCAAGTTCAGGTGCAACAGCGTCGCCGCTGATGATTGTTTGGCCAACCTGTAATCCTTGCGGAGCAAGAATGTAACGTTTCTCTCCATCTGCGTAAGCAACAAGAGCAATAAAAGCAGTTCTGTTTGGATCGTATTCAATAGTTTTTACAACAGCAGGAATATCCTTTTTATCTCTTTTGAAATCAATGATACGGTACATTGCTTTGTTGCCGCCGCCCATATAACGCATAGATCTTCTGCCTGAGGAGTTTCTACCGGCAGTATTTTTCTGTTTCTCAAGAAGAGATTTTTCCGGAACGTTAGTGGTAATTTCTGCGTAAGCATTACCAATTCTCCATCTGGTTCCGTTTGTTGTTGGTTTATATTTTCTAAGTGCCATTTTTAATTCTTTATTGTGTCAAAACTTTGCGGTGCTGACCACCATTCATTATAATATTTAAGAAGCGCTGTAAAGGTCAATAGTTTCGCCTTCAGCAACAGTAACCAAAGCTTTTTTCTTAGCAGGTTTGCGTCCGGTAACAAATCCGGCTTTGGTATATTTCGATTTTAATTTTGAAGGCATTACCCAAGTGTTAACATCTTCAACCTGAACACCATAAAATTGCTCAACAGCTTTTTTAATTTCAAGTTTGTTAGCTTTTCTGTCAACAATAAAAGTAAAACGATTCATTTTTTCTGAATGCTTGTTAGCTTTTTCAGATAAAACCGGTTTTATTAATACATCAGAAAGTTTCATATTTTTTCGTTTTGTTCCGGCGAGGCCGGATATATTTAAGCTTCTACTGTTTCTTCAGTTTCGGTGAATAATTTAGCTGCGCTTTCAGTAAGAACAAGAACGTTAGCATTAAGAATTTCATAAGTGTTCATATCGCTTAATAAAGTACCGTTAACACCTTGAACATTTCTTAGGCTTAAATAAAGGTTGTTATCATATTCAGGGATAACGAAAAGAGCTTTATTTCTGCCAACGTTTAAAGATTTTAAAATTGTTGCAAAAGATTTTGTTTTAGGAGCATCAAGTTTAATATCTTCCAGAACAACGATTGCATTATCTTTTGCTTTATGAGCAAGAGCGCTCATTTTAGCAAGATCTTTAACCTTACGGTTAAGTTTAAAATCGTATTTGTGCGGTTTAGGCCCGAAGATAGTACCACCACCTTTGTAAAGAGGGTTGCGGATATTACCTTTACGGGAGCCACCTGTTCCTTTTTGTTTATGTAATTTTTTAGATGAACCTTTAACTTCCATCCTGGTTTTTACCTTGTGGGTACCCTGGCGCTGAGCGCTTTGAAATTGCTTTACAGCAAGATAAATGGCGTGGTCATTTGGTTCGATACCAAAAATATCTTCCGGAAGTTCAACAGTTCTACCGGTTTTTTCGCCTTTCAGGTTTATTATTTCTAGTTGCATATTACTTCTGTATTAAAACGATTGAACCATTGTGTCCGGGAACGGAACCACTTATTAAAATATAATTTTTTTCAGGGAATATTTTCACGATTTTAAGGCCTTTCATTTTCACCTGATCTCCGCCCATTCTGCCTGCCATTCTCATACCTTTAAAAACGCGGCTTGCATCAGAGGAGTTACCGATAGAACCGGGAGCACGCTGACGGTCGTGCTGACCGTGAGATTGTTCGCCAACACCAGAGAAACCGTGGCGTTTAACAACACCCTGGAAGCCTTTTCCTTTGGAAGTACCTGTAACAGAAACACTTTCTCCTTCAGAGAAAATATCTACTGTAATAGCATCGCCAATATTTTTATCGGAGTTATTAACGCGAATTTCGCGGATGAATTTTTTAGGAGAGGTGTTAGCTTTGGCGAAGTGATTAAGTTCAGACTTGATAGAATTTTTTTCTTTTTTGTCGCCAAATGCAATTTGAAGGGCTTCGTAACCGTCTGTATCAACGGTTTTCTTTTGGGTAACAATGCAAGGGCCTGCTTCTATGACAGTAACGGCAGTTTGCTTGCCGGTAGAGTCAAAGATACTGGTCATGCCAATCTTTTTACCAATAATACTTTTCATTGTATCTGTTTTAAGCTCAGCGGTCCTATTTATTTTTAGCGGACTTGAGCGATTTTATTTCAATTTTAAGAACTTACCGAATGCCTTCTCCGCTACCGGAGAGGTTCATCAGGCCTTAATTTCAACATCCACACCACTTGGCAAATCAAGTTTGCTAAGAGCATCAACCGTACGGCTGCTGCTGGTGTAAATGTCTAACAAACGCTTGTGCGTACACAATTGGAACTGCTCACGAGCTTTTTTATTTACGTGAGGAGAACGCAGAACGGTGAAAATTTTCTTATGAGTAGGTAAAGGAATTGGGCCTGTTACCACTGCTCCTGTGCTGCGTACAGTTTTTACGATTTTTTCTGCAGATTTATCTACCAGGTTGTGGTCGTAAGACTGTAACTTAATTCTGATTCGTTGTGACATATGTAAAGAACTTTTTTTCCCGTTTTTTAAATTGGAGTGCAAAGGTATGGGGAATAAATATATCTGCAAAGAAATTTTGAAAATATTTTTATAAAGCTGTATGGATCATGTCTTTCACATTTTATTTTAAATACCAAATTATTCATAATTAAAAATTCTGATATATAATATATTTTGATTTAGATTTGTGTTGGATTAAAAAAAATTAAATGAAATTACCGCCAGGGCGAGCAGTATATTTACAGGCACTGATAGTGGAATTCAAATGCAATATGCAATACCATATTTATCAATAGAAAAGGCAGCAACCCATACTCATCATAAAAACAGCTATCCGGCACCTTCGGCTGAAGATATATATCAGCTTATAAAAAAGCGCAAAGAAAATAAAAATTTTGCAGGCTCTTTATTGTAGCATTTAATGGAGAAAAATATGTCTTTCAATTACAGACTGGGAAAAAGCAAGGAATTTTTTAAATACAGAAGGAGCTTTTTTGAATGGTGAAAAATGGAAGGAAGACTCGGAGATCGGAAAGGCGTTTGAAAAAGCTTACAAGTATTTTGAAAATGGAAATCCTTCTAAGAAAAACTTTGCTTACGAGATGGCCATGGCTTCCGTTCTTAATCAATCCGACACAGGTGTAACCATAAATAAAAAAGATGCTTCTGGCAACTTTAAACCTATTGTTATAAAAACATATCCTGATCTAAGGAAGCCTAAAAAAACAATTTATATACAGGATTGCCTGTAGATTTTCTAATCTTATAATATATAAAAAATGAAAAAGATACTTATTACATTGTTTTTTGTACTAACAGGCTTCATTAAAAATGTAAACGCTCAGACCACAGGCGTGCCCGATACGCTTGCATATCTGCAATCTATTGCAGCAAATAAATCGCAATACATTGGTCAGCCATTTTCAAAATTGATGGATAGATTGACATTGCCGATTTACGATTAAGGTTTATATCCCAAATCTAAAATCA